>NZ_JRZZ01000006.1:0-737 GCF_002865965.1 Erwinia sp. B116 | reverse complement strand
GCCGCAACCGGTGCCTGAGCTTCGGCTTCGGCAGGTGCCGCAACCGGTGCCGGGGCTTCAGCCTGTTCTGGTGCAACTACAGCTGTTTCAGCTTCGGCCTGCTCAACGGCAGGGATCGCCGCGGTGGCAACGGTTTCGGCGACGGCAACGGCAGCAACATCATCCGCCGCGTCTTCCACGTCGGCGTGGCCATAGGCCGGTACGACGGACTGTTCGTGCTGATGATCGCCATCGGTTACCGGAGCCACCGGGTAAGACACCCATACTTTACCTGAGGCCATTTCCGGCGAAGCGCCAGCTGAAGCCAGCGGCATCGGTGACTGCGTCGGGTGATGCTCATCACGATAGCGACGACGGCGCTGACCGCTCACGCGCAGGTGGCGTGGTGAACGACGTGAACGGCGTGGCATGGTGTTGCCTTCGCGATCGTCGCTTTCTGCCGTTTCAGCAACCGGCGTTACGTCGGCAGGCTGGGCTGTCGGGGTTTCGTCAGCGGGTTCCGGCTGGAAGGCGCGGGCCGCCGTCTGCTCAGCGGTTTCGATACGCACTTTCTGGTTCAGCTGGCGCGGGTTACGGCGCGGCAGAACCTGGACGTTCTCTTCCTGATCGGCCTCATCCACCGCTACCGGAGCAACGAAGGTTTCTTCCTGCACCGGCTGCTGCGTTTCATCCTGACGACGGGGTTTACGCTCGGCACGCGGTTCACGACGCGGCGCCTCGACCTGCGCGACATCATC
>NZ_JRZZ01000005.1:225140-226926 GCF_002865965.1 Erwinia sp. B116 | reverse complement strand
CAACACGCTGGCCTGTAAGCCGTTGTTCCGTGTCGATGGAGGCGCATTATAGGGAGTTCCCGACGGGTGACAAGTGTTTATTGCAAAAAAATGACTGAGAGCCGTTTTTTTGGTCATAAGCGGTAAAAACACACAATAACGGCGCATTAAAAGCGCAATTTCGGCCAGAACAGACAGGTAACACCTCCCCGCTGACATAACAGAGCTGCTACTCTCTCTGCGTCAGGTGCACTTTTGGTACCATAACCCTCAATAAAAGGACCACCCATGATCAAATCCGCGCGCAGTATGGCCGGACTTCCGTGGATCGCCGCCATGGCCTTCTTTATGCAGGCGCTGGATGCCACCATCCTCAACACCGCACTGCCCGCTATCGCTGACAGCCTGCAGCGTTCTCCGCTGGCGATGCAGTCGGCAATTATCAGCTACACCCTGACGGTGGCAATGCTGATCCCGGTCAGCGGCTGGCTGGCCGATCGTTACGGTACCCGTAAGGTGTTCATTGTTGCCGTGCTGCTGTTTTCACTCGGTTCACTGGCCTGTGCGCTCTCCGGCTCTCTGGCGATGCTGGTCACCTCGCGCATTATCCAGGGCATCGGTGGTGCGATGATGATGCCGGTGGCACGCCTGGCGCTGCTGCGTGCCTATCCGCGCAGCGAGCTGCTACCGGTGCTGAACTTTGTCACCATGCCCGGCCTGGTCGGCCCGGTGCTGGGGCCGCTGCTGGGCGGCGCGCTGGTCACCTGGGCCAGCTGGCACTGGATATTTTTAATCAACATTCCGATCGGCCTGCTCGGCATCTTCTATGCCCGCAAATATATGCCTGACTTTACCACCCCGAAACGTCGCTTCGACCTGGCAGGTTTTTTGTTGTTTGGTCTGGGGCTGGTCGGCATTTCCGGGGGGATTGAGCTGTTTGGTGAGCGGGTGGTATCCAGCCTGGTCGCCGGCGGGGTGCTGGCGGGCGGCATTGTGCTGCTGCTTCTATATATAGTACACGCGCGGCGACACCCTTCCCCGCTGCTCCCGCTGCCGATGTTTAAGACCCGCACCTTCTCGGTGGGCATCGTCGGCAACATTGCTTCACGGCTGGGCACCGGCTGCGTGCCGTTCTTAATGCCGTTAATGCTGCAGGTCGGCTTCGGTTACACCGCGCTGCTGGCCGGCTTTATGGTGGCACCGATTGCACTGGGATCTATTCTGGCCAAATCCACCGTGACGCGCGTGCTGCGCTGGTACGGTTATCGCAAAACGCTGACCGGCATCAGCGTGATTATCGGCGTGCTGATCGCCTCTTTCTCGCTGCAGTCGGCTAGCTGGAGCATTGCGGCGCTGCTAATCCCGCTGTTTGTGCTGGGTATGGCGATGTCGACGCAGTTTACCGCGATGAACACCATTACGCTGGCCGACCTGAGCGATGCCAACGCCAGCAGCGGCAACAGCATGCTGGCGGTCACTCAGCAGCTGGCGATAGGTTTTGGCGTGGCGGTCAGCGCCGCCGTGCTGCGCTTTTATGAGAACTTCGATGGCACCACCCTGCAACACTTCCACGCCACCTTCCTGACCATGGGCGCGATCACCGTGCTGTCTGCGGGGGTGTTCCTGCTGCTGAAGCCGGGCGATGGCCGCAACCTAATCAGCGATCGCGATAAGAAGAAGCCGGTTTAACGTTCCCCGACCGAATCACGCTCCACCAGCTCCGGGGTCAGCACCAGCAGTTGCGGGCTGGCACCGGGCTTGTTCAGCCGCTGCAGCAGCGTATCCACCGCCAGCTGGCCCAGTTCAT
>NZ_JRZZ01000005.1:188492-225045 GCF_002865965.1 Erwinia sp. B116 | reverse complement strand
GTAGCCCGGCAGGATCGGCAGCCCGGTGGCCTGCATCGCCTGGCAATACCCCTCAAGCCGCAGGCGGGCGGGGGTTTTATCCTGCGGCCCGGCGATACAGGCAATGCGCGTATAGCCACGCGAGATCAGAAACCGCGTGGCGATGTCACCGCCCAGCAACGCGTTATCCTGAATGATATCGCTGCCCTGTTCGAACGGAGCCCAGTCCATGATCACCGAGGGGATGGTCGGATAGCGTTTAAGGATATCGGCGGCTGGGGTATGGCTCTCGGTACACATTACCAGCAGGCCGTCCACGCGCTTTTGCAACAGCGTTTCCAGGCTGCGGTTCATACGGTCTTCGTCACCTTCGGTATTGCACAGCACCAGGCTGTAGCCGCGCTCGTAGCAGCTGCGCTCCACGCCGCGCACCACTTCCGAATAGAACGGGTTGCTGCTGGCGGTCAGCAGCATGCCGATGGTGCGGGTCTGATTGATCTTCAGGCTGCGCGCCAGCGCCGAGGGGGCGTAGTTCAGCTGGCCGATCGCCGCGGTCACCTTTTCACGCACCGCCTCGCTGACGAAGCGGTTGTTGTTGATCACGTGCGATACGGTAGAAGTAGAGACGCCCGCCAGGCGGGCGACGTCTTTCATAGTAGCCACACATTTACTCCTGCTGTTGCAAGAAGCCGTCTGTCTCTTCACGCCAGGGAACGGAGGGCTGTGCGCCACGACGGGTGACGGCAATCGCCGCGGCCGCATGCGCGAAACGCACGGCTTCGGTCATCGGCCGCTGCTCCAGCAGCGCGGTGATCAGCGCGCCGTTGAAGGTATCGCCAGCGGCGATGGTGTCCACCGCTTCAACGCGAAAACCGGGCACGCGCTGGCCGTTACCCTGCTCGCTGAGCCAGACGCCGCGGCTGCCGAGGGTAATCAGTACGGTACTGATGCCTTTCGCATGCAGTACCGACGCGGCCTGCGCAGCGGCAGCGTCAGAATCGACAACGACGCCGGTGAGGATCTGCGCCTCAGTCTCATTCGGGGTGATGATATCAATCAGCGCAAGCAGCTGGTCAGACAGCGCCGTAGCCGGTGCCGGATTGAGGATCACCTGAGTATGGTGCTGACGGGCAATCTGGGCCGCCGCCAGTACGCTCTCCAGCGGCGATTCCAGCTGCATTAACAGCGCGTCCGCATCGGCAATCACCTGCTGATGCTGCTGCACGCGGTCGGGGGTCAGTGCCGCATTGGCACCGGCATGAATGCCGATGGTATTTTCACCTTCGCCATTAACAAAAATAAGCGCCACGCCGGTCGGTTCGCCCGCCACTGCGGCAACCGGGGTGATGTCAATACGATCGCTGGCCAGCTGCTGGCGCACGCGCTCGCCGATGTCGTCGTCACCGACGCAGGCGATAAAAGCAATGTCGGCACCGCTGCGCCCGGCCGCCACGGCCTGGTTAGCTCCTTTTCCGCCAAAGGCCACCTGATACTGGTTGCCGATCACCGTTTCACCCGGACGGGGAAAATGGGCCAGGTTAAGGATGTGATCTGCGTTGATGCTGCCAAGGACAGCCAGTTTGCCGGTTTTCGTCATGAGAGTATCCAGATAAGTGCGCCACCCGAAGGTGGCGCGTGCCATGCTTTTCTTTGATTTATTTGGTGACCAGCTTCAGGTCTACCGGGTTAATGGCCTGAACCTTCTGGCCTTTCAGCACTTTATCCGCGGTTTGCACGCCGATAACGCCGATCTGCTCCGGCAGCTGAGCTACGGTCGCGGCCAGTTTGCCGCCTTCGACTGCTTTCACGCCGTCTGGCGTGCCGTCAAAGCCCACCACGAGAACATCAGATTTTCCTGCGGTTTGCAATGCGCGCAATGCACCCAGCGCCATTTCATCGTTCTGCGCGAACACGGCCTGCACGTCAGGATGCGCGGTCAGCAGGTTCTGCATCACGTTCAGGCCTTTGGTACGGTCAAAGTCCGCTGGCTGGCTGGCCAGGATGTTGAACTTGTGTTCGTCGGCGGCCTGTTTGAAACCTTCACCGCGCTCACGCGCTGCTGAGGTACCGGCAATGCCTTCCAGCTCGATAATTTTCGCACCGTCACCCAGCTTTTTGGCAAGGAAGTTACCGGCAGTCTTGCCGCCAAAGCGGTTGTCAGAAGCGACATGGCTGACCACCGTGCCCTGAGCAGCCACGCGGTCCAGGGTGATCACCGGAATGTTAGCCTGGTTGGCCATCTTCACGGCGTTACCCACCGCATCAGAGTCGGTAGGGTTGATCAACAGCACTTTGGTGCCGCGCACGGTCAGATCCTGCACGTTCGCCAGCTCTTTTGCCGGGTTGTTCTGTGAATCCAGCACGACCAGGTTGTAACCCAGCTTGTCCGCTTCCTTCTGCGCGCCATCCTTAAGAGACACGAAGAACGGGTTGTTCAGGGTAGAGACCACCAGAGCGATGGTGTCTTTAGCCATGGCGCTGGCGCTGAGGGTGGCGCCAAGCAGTACGGCCAGTGCAGTCAGTTTGTTCATCTTCATGTACGTATCCTGTGTAAGGTAAAAGAGTTATTTACTGCTTTTGTTGTCTACCAGCACCGCCAGCAAGATAACCACCGCTTTGACGATCATTTGGTAGTAAGAAGAAACGCCGAGCAGGTTGAGCCCGTTATTAAGGAAACCGAGGATTAACGCGCCGATCAGCGTGCCCATAATGCGGCCTTTCCCGCCGGCCAGGCTGGTACCGCCCAGCACCACCGCCGCAATCGCATCCAGCTCGTAACCGGTACCGGCCGTTGGCTGTGCCGAGGAGAGACGCGCCACCTCGATGGTGCCCGCCAGCGCCGCCAGCATGCCGCACAGCGCGTAAACGATGATTTTTACCCGGTTAACGCTGATGCCGGAGAGGCGGGTAGCCGATTCGTTGCCGCCCAGCGCATAGATATAGCGGCCCAGACGAGTGTGGTGCAGCATGTACCAGGCGGCGAGAAACACGATCGCCATCAGCCACACCGGGGTCGGGATGCCCAGCGGGCGGCCGATGCCGAACCAGCCGAACAGATCCGCGTTGTCGTTGAAACCGGTATTGATCGGGCTGCCGTTGGTATAGACCATGGTCACACCGCGCAGCAGCAGCATCATCACCAGCGTGGCGATAAACGCCTGCACTTTACCGCGGGCCACGATGGTGCCGGTAATGCCGCCAATCAACGCGCCCAGCGCCAGCGCTGCCGCCACCGCTACCAGCGCATTAACTTCCAGGCCGACGATCGACGCCGCCACCGCGCCGGTCAGCGCCAGCAGCGATCCCACCGACAGATCGATGCCGGAGGTGAGGATCACCAGCGTCATGCCCACCGCCATAATGGCGTTAACCGAGGTCTGCTGCAGAATGTTAAACAGGTTTGCCACGGTGAAGAAGTTCGGGCTGAGGCTGGAGACGATGGCGATCAACACCACCAGCGCAATCAGCGACTTCTGTTCCAGCAGCCAGGCCTTACTGATCAGCCGGCGTGAAGGGATAGTTTGCGTACTCATAGTTATGCCAGCTCCGCGCTGTAATGTTTACCTACTGCCGCCGCCATCAGAATTTCCTGCGAGGCCTGTTCAATCGGGAAGTCACCGCTGAGGCGGCCTTCGTGCATTACCAGCACGCGGTCGCTCATGCCCAGCACTTCCGGCATTTCGGAAGAGACCAGGATGATGCTCAGCCCCTCCTCTTTAAACTGGTTAATCAGCTGATAGATCTCTTTCTTCGCCCCGACGTCGACGCCGCGCGTCGGTTCATCAAGGATCAGCACCTTTGGCCGGGTCATCAGGCCGCGGGCAATCGCCACTTTCTGCTGATTGCCGCCGGAGAGCAGGCCAATCGGCTGGTTCATCGACGGCGTTTTGACGTTAAACAGCTTAATAAAGTCGCCCACTGCCAGCTGCTCTTCCGCATGCTTGAGGCGACCGCCGCCGTGGCTGAAGTACTTCAGCGCGGTCAGCGACATATTCTCTTTTACCGACATGCCGAGCACCAGCCCGTCACGCTTGCGGTCTTCAGAGATATAAACGATGCCGTTCAGCAGCCCCTCTTCCGGCGAACGCGCGGTGACGGCCTGTCCGTCGAGAGTCACCGTGCCGGCGGAACGCTTTAACGCGCCGTACAGCACTTTCATCAGTTCGGTACGCCCGGCGCCCATCAGCCCGGCCACGCCGAGGATCTCGCCCTTACGCAGGGTAAAGCTGACGTCATCCACCCCCGGGCCGCACAGATTATCAACCTTCAGACGCACCCCGCCCGGCGCTTTATCCAGACGCGGATACTGATCTTCCAGCTTGCGGCCGACCATCATCTCAATCAGCGACTCTTCGCTGAGCGAGACCACCTCACGCTCGGCGATAAACTGCCCGTCGCGGAAAATGGTAACGTCGTCGCAGATCTCAAAAATCTCTTTCATCCGGTGCGAGATATAGACGATGCCGCACCCCTGCGCCTTCAGCTCGTTGATCACCCGGAACAGCGAGGCGGTTTCGGTATCGGTCAGGGCGTCCGTCGGTTCGTCCATGACGATCACTTTTGACTCGAAGCTCAGCACCTTGGCGATCTCCACCATCTGCTGATCGCCGATCGACAGATCGCCCACCAGCCGGTGGCTGCTGAAGCGCAGGTTGAGGCGTTTCAGCAGCGCGTCGGCCTCACTGTGCATTTTGCTCCACTGGATGCGTCCGAAACGATTCACGAACTCGCGACCGAGGAAGATATTTTCGGCAATGCTCAGCTGCGGGATCAGGTTCAGCTCCTGATGGATGATGCCAATCCCCGCTTCCTGGGACGCTTTCGGCCCGTTGAAGGTGGTCTCTTTGCCCAGCCAGACAAAGCTGCCGGCGTCACGCTGATAGATGCCGGTCATCACCTTCATCATGGTCGATTTACCCGCGCCGTTCTCGCCCACCAGCGCCATCACGCGGCCGGGGTAGACGTTGAGCGCGGCACCGGAGAGGGCTTTCACCCCCGGAAACGATTTTTCGATGCCTTTCAGTTGCAGTAAAGGTTGCATAACGGCCTCAGAAGGTCACGCCAGCGCTGAGGATCACATTGGCATACGGAGAGCACTCCCCGCTGCGAATGACCGCCTGGCTGCTTTGAGTTTGTTGTTTGAACTGAACGTGACTGACGTAATGAAGGGTAATAAGGTTTCCCTGGTGTTGTTGCAATGTTTCAAGCAGCGTGAGCAGCTGGGCGTGGAGCTGCGGATTATGCTGTTTAATCTCTTCCGCAATCGTAGCACTCTCGACCTGCATCTCATCCGTTACCGCCTGCGCCACCTGTAAGAAGCTGGGAATACCGTGAGTTAAGGCCAGATCGATACGTTGCGGGCCGTGCGGCACCGGCAGGCCGGCATCGCCAATCACGATGGTGTCGGTATGGCCGAGGCGCGCGACCACGGTTGAGATATCAGAATTCAGTAAGGTGCCTTTTTTCATTTTCCACTCCAGAGCGAAACGTTTCGCTGAACTGCAGTGTAAGAAACAGGCAGGGGAAAACAATCGGGAAAATGCGAAAATGTGATCGCTATCGAAACGTTTCGCTGACGCGGGCGGGCAATTTGCTTTAGGGGTAAAATGGCAGCGGTTCCACTGCCATTACGGTGACATTTTTATGACGCGGAGCTATCTCCGTCAGGGAATTTTACGTACCTGCTTTACGTCCAGCTCGACGGAGTTGAAGTCTTTATCCAGTTTACCCTGCAGTTCAACCTTATCCTGCGGGCCGATGGTCTGCCCGTCCCAGCGTTTATCGTCGATCTCCACCTGCAGGGTGCCGGTAGCGTCACGGAACTGATAGTCCTCATCGCCCACCCGCTTTTCGATAGTGCCGCGCAGCGTCACCCAGGCATCATCCTTCATATCCAGCGCCTGCTTCACGGTGACCAGGCTGCCATCAGGTCCGCTAAAACCGCCCTGCTGCGTATGCGGTGCGGCGGCGTTCGGGTCAACAAATCCACCCTGCTGTACGGCCAGTACCGGGGTAGCCATCAGGGCGGTAATCGCCAGCAGCGCGGCTGATTTTTTCATCGTCATTATGTGCTCCTTTCTTCCTGAACAGGGCAGCCATCGCTGCCGGATACGTGCTGTTGAGCGGTCATTACAGCAAAGGGTTCTTAACAGGATCTTAAGGCGCAGGCGGCGGTGGCGATTTTTCTTCAGGCTGCGTAAATCACGGCAATTTCCGCCTCTCGCCCTGTACAGCACGACGGATGCTTCGTATAACTCCGTTAACTGAGAGGGAGAAACGATGAGAATTTTGCTGGTGGAAGATGATCGCCTGATCGGCGACGGCCTGCAGGCCGGGCTGGGAAAACTGGGCTTCAGCGTAGACTGGTTCACCGGCGGCACGCAGGGAATGCAGGCGCTGAGCGCCGCCCCCTATGACGCGGTGGTGCTGGACCTGAGCCTGCCGGAGATCGACGGGCTGGCGATCCTGCGCCACTGGCGGCAGCAGGGTCAGGACGAGCCGGTGCTGATCCTTACCGCCCGCGACGCGCTGGAGCAGCGGGTCAGCGGCTTACAGCAGGGTGCCGACGACTACCTGTGCAAACCCTTTGCCCTGAGCGAAGTGGCGGCTCGCCTGCAGTCGCTGATCCGACGCCGCCACGGCCAGCTGCAGCCCACCCTGCAGCACGGCGGGCTGGTGCTCAACCCCGCCGCGCACACCGCCATCCTGCACGGCGAACCCTTACCGTTAAAGGCGCGCGAGCTGGCGCTGCTGGAACTGTTCCTGCTCAACGCCGGACGGATCCTGACCCGCGCGCAGCTGGAGGAGAAGCTGTACGGCTGGGAGGATGACGTCTCCAGCAACGCGGTGGAGGTGCATATTCACCACCTGCGTAAAAAGCTCGGCAGCGGCTTTATCCGCACCGTCCACGGCGTCGGCTACGCGCTGGGGGAGGCGCCGTGATGCCGCACAGCTTACGCCTGCGTCTGATGCTGGGCTTTCTGCTGCTGAGCCTGCTGTGCTGGGGCGCGGCGGCGGTCGGCACCTGGTGGCAGACGCGGCACAATATCAATCAGCTGTTCGACACCCAGCAGATGCTGTTTGCCAAGCGGCTGACCACCCTGCAGCAGCAGCCGGTAGCGGATGCCGGGCCGCTGCCGAAAAGCAAAAAAATGCTGCGCCACCACCGCGGCGAGCAGGATGACGACGCGCTGGCGTTTGCGGTGTTCAGCCGCGACGGCCGCATGCTGCTTAACGACGGCGATAACGGTCGCAATTTTCTCTGGCACCCGGGTCAGGACGGCTTCAGTGACGGCCAGCTGCGCGGCGATGACGACCGCTGGCGGCTGCTGTGGCTAACCAGCGCAGACGGGCAGTCACGGGTGGTGGTCGGCCAGGAGTGGGAGTATCGCGAGGATATGACCCGCGATCTGGTGCAGGCCAGCCTGCTGCCCTGGCTGCTGGCGCTGCCGGTGATGCTGCTGCTGATGCTGTGGCTGGTCAGCCACCAGCTGTCGCCGCTTAAGCGCCTGACCCATCAGCTGCGGCAGCGGGCGGCGGACGATGCCGCACCGCTGGCGGATAACGGCGTACCGGCCGAGGTGCGTCCGCTGCTGCAGGCGCTTAATCAGCTGTTTGCCCGCATCAGCCAGACGCTGCTGCGCGAAAGGCGCTTTACCTCCGATGCCGCCCACGAGCTGCGCAGCCCGCTGGCGGCGCTGAAGGTACAGACCGAAGTCGCGCAGCTGGCCCACGACGATACGGCCATGCGCCAGCACGCGCTGGTGAACCTCGACCACGGCATCGATCGCGCCACCCGGCTGGTGGATCAGCTGCTGGTGCTGTCACGGCTGGACGACGGCCAGCCGCCGGAGGTCGCCATGCTGGACCTCACCGACCTGCTGCGCCAGGCGATCGTTGAGCAGGATGCGCTGGCCCAGGCGGGCAAGGTAGAGCTGCGGCTGGAGGCGCCCGACACGCTGCACTTCAGCGGCAACCCGCTGCTGCTGGCGTTGCTGCTGCGCAACCTGCTGCATAACGCCATTCGCTACACACCACCGGGGGGAGAGGTCGTGCTGCGGCTGCAGCCGGGCCGGCTAGTGGTGGCCGACAACGGGCCAGGGGTGGACCCGGCGCTGCTGCCCCGGCTGGGGGAACGCTTTTATCGGCCTCCTGGCCAGGCGCTGTCGGGCAGCGGGCTGGGGCTGTCGATCGTGCAGCGGATTGCCCGGCTGCACGGCATACGGGTGCAGCTTAGCAATGGTGATGAGGGCGGGTTAAGGGTGACGCTGGCGTGGTAACGAACAACATCGCCGCGGCGGCTCTGATGAGTCAGCGCGGCGATGTTATCCTGGCTTCCGGCTTTACGAGCGGTACTGGTTTAGCCCCTGTTCTGCCAGGCGCACCTGGCAGAACAGCAGCGTCAGATTTCCACCTGCGTCCCCAGCTCAATCACCCGGTTAGGCGGGATCTCAAACTGATCCGGCGCGCGCAGGGCGTTACGCTGCAGCGCCATAAACAGTTTGCCGCGCAGGCGCAGGTACCACGGGCGTTTGCCGATAATCAGCGATTCGTGGGACATAAAGAACGAGGTCTCCATCATCCGGCAGTTCAGCCCTTCCAGCCCGCAGCGGTGGAAAATTTCCTCGACGTTAGGCGTTTCACGCCAGCCGTAGCTGGCCACCACCCGCCAGAAGGTCGGTGACAGCTGCTCGATGGTCACCCGCCTGACGTTATGCACGTAGGGCACGTCCTCGGTGCGCAGGGTCAGCAGCACCACCCGTTCGTGCAGCACCTTGTTGTGCTTGAGGTTATGCAGCATGGCAAACGGGATGATGTTAATCGCCCGCGACATATAGACCGCGGTACCCGGCACGCGCACCGGCGGGGATTTTTCCAGCGAGGCGATCATCGCCTCCAGCGAATTGCCGTGCTCGTGCATCCGGCGCAGCAGGCGGAAACGCTCGCTCTTCCAGGTGGTCATCACCACAAACATCATCAGCGCCAGCGTCAGCGGCAGCCAGCCGCCGGAGAGCAGTTTCACCAGGTTGGCCGAGAACAGCGACACGTCGATGCACAGCATCCCCACCAGCAGCATCACCACCAGCCAGCGGTTCCAGTGCCAGTTTTTAATCGCCACCGTGCTGGCCAGAATCGCCGTCAGCACCATGGTGCCGGTCACCGCGATACCGTAGGCCGCCGCCAGGTTACTGGAGTGTTTGAAGCCGACAATCACAATCACCACCGAGACGAACAGCAGCCAGTTGATCACCGGAATATAGATCTGCCCGGACTCCTGTTCGGAGGTGTAGATGATGCGCATCGGCGGCAGATAGCCCAGCCGCACCGCCTGGCGGGTCAGCGAGAACACGCCGGAAATCACCGCCTGCGAGGCGATCACCGTGGCCAGCGTGGCGAGGATCAGCATCGGTATCAGCGCCCAGTCCGGGGCCAGCAGGAAGAACGGGTTTTTAATCGCCTCCGGGTGTTTCAGCAGCAGCGCCCCCTGGCCAAAATAGTTGAGCACCAGCGACGGCAGCACGACAATAAACCACGCCAGGCGGATCGGGAATTTACCGAAGTGACCCATATCGGCATACAGCGCCTCCACCCCGGTGATTGCCAGCACCACCGCGCCCAGCGCAAAGAAGGAGACCGATTTGTACTCAAAGAAGAAGTGCAGCGCCCAGTAAGGATTCATCGCCTGCAGCACTTCCGGGTTGTTTATAATGCTACGTGCGCCAAGCAGCGCCAGCACGATAAACCACAGCAGCATCACCGGCGCGAACAGTTTGCCGACCAGGCCGGTGCCGTGTTTCTGAATAACAAACAGCAGGGTCAGCACGGCGATCGCCAGCGGCACAATATAGCTGTCCAGCGACGGGGCGGCGATCTCCAGCCCCTCTATCGCCGACAGCACCGACACCGCCGGGGTAATCACCACTTCGCCATAGAAGAAGCTGCCGCCGATCAGCCCCATAATCACCAGAATGGCGGTGGCCCGCCCGCCGGTGTTGCGGCCGGCCAGCGACATCAGCGTCAGAATCCCCCCCTCACCGGCGTTATCGGCGCGCATCACATAGCTGATATATTTCAGTGATACCGTCAGCACCAGCAGCCAGAAAATCAGCGACAGAAAGCCAAACACCGCGTCGCGCTCAACGCCAAAACCGAACTGCCCGGAGAGGCACTCGCGCAGGGTATACAACGGGCTGGTGCCAATATCACCGTACACCACGCCGATGGCGGCCAGCGTCACGGCGCCAAGGGACTGCTTCTTGTCAGAGCTCATAGTTTTGTCTTTTTTGTGCTGAGTTACGCGGGATTGCGTACAGCGTCAGATCCTCAAACGGCGCACAGTATGCACGATTGAGAAAAAAAGCCGATCCTGAATTGCACGGCCGCCGCGTAAAATCGCACGCTTAGCTGGCTCGTGTCACCCTTTGATAATAAAAGAGCTGACTGCAATCCGCACTTTCAAGCATCATAGCCAGTAGTGTTTGCGCTCGCCAGCCACCGGGCTGGCCAGACCGTACAAAAAGGATGAATGTTTTATTATGGCTCAGCCTCATTTACTGGCGGAACGTATTGCCCGCCTCAGCAATGCGCTGGAGAAAGGTCTCTACGAACGCCATCACGCCATTCGCCTGTGCCTGCTGGCGGCGCTGTGCGGGGAAAGCGTCTTTTTGCTTGGGCCACCGGGCATCGCCAAAAGCCTGATCGCCCGCCGCCTGAAGTATGCGTTCCGCAACGCCCGCGCCTTTGAATACCTGATGACCCGCTTCTCCACCCCGGAAGAGGTGTTTGGCCCGCTGTCGATTCAGGCGCTGAAGGACGAAGGCCGCTATCAACGCCTGACTAAGGGCTACCTGCCCGACGCAGAAATTGTGTTCCTTGATGAGATCTGGAAAGCCGGCCCGGCGATTCTGAATACCCTGCTCACCGCCATCAACGAACGCCGCTTCCGCAACGGCGACAGCGAAGAAAAAATCCCGATGCGCCTGCTGGTCACCGCCTCTAACGAACTGCCGGAAGCCGACAGCGGTCTGGAAGCGCTGTATGACCGCATGCTGATCCGCCTGTGGCTGGATAACGTGCATGAAAAACAGAACTTCCGCAGCCTGCTCACCCACCAGCAGGATGAGAACCAGAACCCGGTCACCGACGCGCTGTGCATCAGCGACGAAGAGTACCTGGCGTGGCAGCAGGGTATCACTAAGGTCAGCCTGCCGGATGATGTCTTTGAGCTGATTTTTCAACTGCGCCAGCTGCTGGAAAACCAGCCGGAAGCGCCCTATATCTCCGACCGCCGCTGGAAAAAAGCCATCCATCTGCTGCAGGCCAGCGCCTTCTACAGCGGGCGCAGTACCATTGCCCCGATTGACCTGATCCTGCTAAAGGACTGCCTGTGGCACGACGTAGCCTCGATGAAGCTGCTCGATCGGGAGATCGACAACCTGCTGACCCAGCAGGCGTGGCAGCAGCAGCCGCTGCTGATTAAACTGCAGCAGGTCAACGCCCGCCGCCTGGCGCTGCAACAGCAGCAGAGCGTGGAGCAGGCGATCCGGCTGGAGAAACACGGCGGCATGTTCAGCCGCAAGCCGCACTATGAACTGCCGGCAACGCTGGCCGCAGAGTCGCTGACGCTGATGCTGCAAAAACCGCTGGTGCTGCACGATATGCAGGTCAGCCATCTCACCCTGACCCGCGAAGCGCTGCAGCACTGGCTGCAGAAGGGCGGCGAGGTGCGCGGCAAACTCAACGGTATCGGCTTTGCCCAGCCGCTCGACCTGCACGTGGACGGCAACGACTGCCTGACCCTGCGCGACGTCAGCCTGCAGTCCACCCGCCTGATGCTGCCCGGTAAACCGCAGCAGGGGCTGCCGGAAGAGATCGTGCAGGCGCTGGACGCGCTGGATACGCAACTGCACGCCCAGCGCACGCTGTTCAGCCAGCACCACCGCTGCCTGTTTATCAGCGACGACTGGCTGGCACGTATCGAAGAGAGCCTGCAGCAGGTGGCTGAACAACTGAAGCAGGCACGCCAGTGATTTCGCTGGACACGCTGAGCATGTTCCTTGCGGTCAGCGAGACCGAGCTGATTGAGGAGCTGGCGATCTCGCTGCTGGCCTCCCCGCAGCTGTCCAGCTTCTTTAAAAAATTTCCCAAACTGAAATCGGCCCTCACCCGCGACCTGCCGCAGTGGAAGGCCGAAGTGCTGCAGCAGATGAAAAGCACCGCGGTGCCGGACGATCTGGAAATCGAATTTACCCGCTTTCGCGACTGCCAGACCCTGAGCCAGGCCACCTTCAGCGCGCAGCTGCCCGCGCTGCTCGACTGGCTGATGCAGCAGCACTCACCCTTCGCCGAACAGGCCCGCCAGCTGACCGAACACAGCGATATCCAGCAGGTCAGCGTTGCCCAGCAGACGCTGTTTCTACAGCGCTGGCGGCTGAGCCTGACGCTGCAGACCCTGACGCTGAACCAGCAGCTGCTGGAGCAGGAGCGGGAAAAACTGCTGGCCGAGCTGCAGCAGCGGCTGGCGATGAGCGGCCAGCTGGCCCCGGTGCTGGGCGATGATGACGCCGCCGCCGGGCGACTGTGGGATATGACCCGCGGCACGCTGCAGCGCGGTGATTATCAGCTGATCGTCCAGTACGGTGATTTCCTTGCCGGGCAGCCGGAGCTGCTGAAGCTGGCCGAACAGCTGGGCCGCAGCCGCGAGGCGAAAGCGGTACTGGCGGAAGAGGCCCCGCCGGAGCCGTTCCACCAGCTGGTGCGCGAGCCGGAAAGCGTGCCGGAAGAGGTGAACGGGCTGCATCAGAGCGACGATATTCTGCGCCTGCTGCCGCCGGAGCTGGCCACCCTCGGCATCAGCGAGCTGGAGATGGAGTTTTACCGCCGGCTGGTAGAGAAAAGGCTGCTGACCTATCGCCTGCAGGGGGAGAGCTGGCATGACAAAGTAACCCTGCGCCCGGTGACCCATCAGCACCACGATCAACAGCCGCGCGGCCCGTTTATCGTCTGCGTGGATACCTCCGGCTCAATGGGTGGCTTTAACGAACGCTGCGCCAAAGCCTTCTGCCTCGCGCTGCTGAAAGTGGCGCTGGCCGACAACCGCCGCTGTCATATCATGCTGTTCGCCGATCAGGTGATCAGCTATGAGCTGACCGCCGGCGACGGCATCAGCCAGGCAATCCGTTTTCTCAGCCAGCGCTTTCGCGGCGGCACCGATCTCGCCGCCTGCCTGGATGCGGTGCTGCAAAAGCTGGCCAGCACCGCCTGGAAGGATGCCGACGCGGTGATCCTCTCCGACTTTATCGCCCAGCGCCTGCCGGAGGCGCTGGTGAAACGCACCCGCGACCACCAGCAGCAGCAGCATCAGCGTTTCCATGCGGTTGCCATGTCCGATCATGGAAAACCCGGCATTATGCGCATCTTCGACCATATCTGGCGCTTCGACACCGGGCTGAAAAGCCGCCTGCTGCGCCGCTGGCAGCGCTAAACCCCGCCCGTTGTCCATTGCATAAAAACGGCAAAAGCCATCTGCTATAGTCATAAGATTGTTTTTTTCCATCAGGCCCGACTGGAGCACCTTGTGACTGCACAACCGACAAAACCGAGCGGGTTACCCGCCGCCACCCGTACACTGCTGTTAAGCGGCGATAACGCAGAACAAAAACGCCAGCAGTTGCTCGCTTACTTCCGCCAGACCTGGGAACTGTATGAGAGCCTGTTTGACTGCCTGGCCGACGAACGCGCTTACTACACCAAGGCGATCCCGCTGCGCCATCCGCTGATCTTCTACTACGGCCACACCGCCACCTTCTACATTAACAAGCTGATGGCCGGGCAGCTGATCGACCAGCGGATTGACGATCCGATTGAAGCGATGATGGCGATCGGCGTCGATGAGATGAGCTGGGACGATCTGGACACCAGCCACTACGCGTGGCCAACGCTGGCCGAGCTGCGCGACTATCGCGGCAAGGTGCGCAGCCGGGTGGAGCAGTTTATTCAGGAGATGCCGCTGACCCTGCCGATCGGCTGGGACAGCCCGGCGTGGGTGATCCTGATGGGCATCGAACATGAGCGCATCCACCTCGAAACCTCCAGCGTACTGATCCGCCAGCTGCCGGTGCAGTGGGTACAGCCGCAGCCGCACTGGCCGGCCTGCACGGACGCGCGCCATGACCGCCACAGCGTGCCGCACAACAGCCTGATTACCCTGGCAGGCGGTACGGTCAGCCAGGGCAAAACCGACGACACCTACGGCTGGGATAACGAATATGGTCACCAGCTCCACCAGGTGCAGCCGTTCCAGGCCAGCCAGATGCTGGTCAGCAATGCCGAATACTACGACTTTGTTGCCGCCGGCGGCTACCGCACCCGCCGCTGGTGGGACGATGAAGGCTGGGGCTGGTGCGAATTTGCTAACGCCACGATGCCGACCTTCTGGGTGGGGGATGCCACCGCGCCCGACGCGCTTAAGCTGCGGCTGATGACCGAAGAGGTACCGATGCCGTGGGACTGGCCCGCCGAGGTCAACCAGCTGGAGGCAGCGGCGTTCTGCCGCTGGAAGGCGGAGCAGACCGGCGAACCGGTGCAGCTGCCCGCCGAGTGCGAATGGCTGCTGCTGCGTGAGCAGGTGCCGGGCGATCAGCCTGAGTGGGATGAAGCGCCAGGCAATATCAACCTTGCCCGCTGGGCCTCCTCCTGCGCGGTCGATCGTTTCCCTCAGGGCGAGTTTTTTGATCTGATCGGCAACGTCTGGCAGTGGACCACCACGCCGATCAACGGCCTGGAAGGCTTCCGCGTGCACCCACTGTACGACGACTTCTCCACCCCGACCTTTGACGGCAAGCACTCGCTGATCAAAGGCGGCAGCTGGATCTCCACCGGCAACGAGGCGCTGAAATCCTCGCGCTACGCCTTCCGCCGCCACTTTTTCCAGCACGCCGGCTTCCGCTACGTGGTCTCACGCCACCAGGAGACCATGACCCTCAACCCCTACGAAACCGACAGCATGGTGTCGCAGTACCTCGACTTCCAGTACGGCCCGCAGTACTTCAGCGTCGGCAACTATGCCAAAACGCTGGTGGAGATCGCCAGCGGCCTGACCGACAAGCGCCAGCGTGCGCTGGATATCGGCTGCGCCACCGGCCGCGCCAGCTTTGAACTGGCCCGCCACTTTGAGCAGGTGGTGGGGATGGACTACTCGGCGCGCTTTATCGACGTGGCGCTGCAGCTGACCCGCGGTGAGGACTTCCGTTACGTCACTCAGGAAGAGGGCGACCTGGTTGAGTACCGACAGGTGCGGCTGAAGGATATCGGCATCAGCAGCGAACAGGCCGGCCGCATTCAGTTTGTACAGGGCGACGCCTGCAACCTGAAGCCGCAGCCGGAGAGCTACGATCTGGTGCTGGCCTCCAACCTGATTGACCGGCTGCGCCAGCCGAAACGCTTCCTGCAGGACATCACCGCCATGCTTCGCCCCGGCGGCGTGCTGATGCTCTCCTCGCCTTACACCTGGCTGGAAGAGTTTACGCCGAAGGAGAACTGGCTGGGCGGCGTGCGCGAGAACGGCGAGGCACTCTCCACTTACCAGGCGCTGCAGCGGCTGCTGGCGGCCAATTATGAAGAGATCGCTCCACCGCAGGATCTGCCCTTCGTGATCCGCGAAACCGCCCGCAAATACCAGCACACGGTGGCGCAGCTGACCGTCTGGCGTAAGCGTTAGCTGTTAGCTGTTAGCTGTTAGCCAGCAGTTTTTTAAAGATCCTGCAGGCGACGCAAACCGTAAAGCGAAGGGAGCCTGTCAGGATCCTGGCAGGCAACCTGAACCGGGCACGGGGCTAACGGTGCCCTTCCTTCAGACAACACAAACCGTAAAGCGAAGGGAGCCTGTCCACGGAGTAAAGCATCACGGGCCACGGACGGCCCGTGCTGAGCCGTCATGGATGACGTTTTTTGCGTCTTTACGGAGTGGACAGGCTCCCTGAAGCTGCCACATTCCAGCAGCAGACAACGTTTTTTGCTTTTTGCTTTTTGCTTTTAAAAGCTTCCCACTGTTATTCCGGCAATTTTATTGTCAATTTCCCTTATTTCCTGCACATTATCCCCTTAAACACTGAACAATCCCTAACCGGAGTGACCATGGCCGACACCCTGCAACCCGATAACCTCGATCGCGGCATCCTCAACGCGCTGCTGGACAATGCCCGCATCGCCTACGCCGAACTGGCCAAACAGTTCAACGTCAGCCCGGGCACCATTCACGTGCGGGTAGAAAAAATGAAACAGGCGGGGATCATCAAAGGCACCCGGGTAGACATCGACCCCAAACAGCTGGGCTACGACGTCTGCTGCTTTATCGGCATCATCCTCAAAAGCGCCAAAGACTACCCGTCCGCACTGGCCCGCCTGGAAGCCCTCGACGAAGTGGTCGAGGCCTACTACACCACCGGCCACTACAGCATCTTCATCAAGGTCATGTGCCGCTCGATCGACCACTTGCAGCAGGTACTGATCAACAAGGTGCAGACCATCGACGAAATCCAGTCCACCGAAACCCTGATCTCCCTGCAAAACCCGATCATGCGCCCGATCAAACCCTGATCGGTGCATAACATTATCCACAGCCGGTTAATGTCACCGATACCCTAATTACGCAGCCCAAATGGCGATAAGTGAAAGATCTTCTCGCCAGCAAAAATACCAATCAGAGCCCAGCCCCCCTTCCTGTATTCCTGAAACGGATCCCACAGACACCCCGCACCGTCGGCGGCGCAGCCAGTTTCGCTACGGCCAGCGCGCAGCACCCGGAGCGTACTTCTGTACGTGAGGAGTGCGAGCACTGCCCGGAGTGAAAATGGCAAGTAAGCCAGGTGCCTCACAGAATACCCCTAACTATCCACAGGTAGATCCCAGGGTGATCACAGGGTACAATGCCCGCCTTTACGACTCAGGGATCCCCTCATGGCCGACATTACCTTAATCAGTGGCAGCACCTTAGGCAGCGCAGAATATGTTGCCGATCATCTGGCAGAGAAACTGGAAGAAGCCGGTTTTTCTACCGAGACGCTGCACGGCCCGGAGCTGGACGAGCTAAAGATGGAGGGGATCTGGCTGCTGGTGGCTTCTACCCACGGCGCAGGAGAACTGCCGGATAACATCCTGCCGCTGTTTGACGCTATAAAAGAACAGCAGCCGGACCTCAGCCAGCTGCGCTACGGTGCGGTGGGTATTGGCAACCGCGAATATGACCTGTTCTGCGGTGCGATCGATCTGTTTGACGATCTGCTGATCTCACTGGGCGCATCACGTATTGGTGACGTCTTTAAGATCGACGTGCTGCAGCATGAGATTCCGGAAGATCCGGCCGGTGAATGGGTTGAAAGCTGGAAAGCGCTGATCTGAGCACCAGGATCTGCCCGCGATCGGCGGGTGGATCCTCAGAAAACGTGCCTTTTCGATCGTGAGTTTTGTAAATATTGTCCTTTTTTGTCCATTTTCGCACCGCTTATCTGTGGATAACATAACGAATTACCCGGTGAAAACCGGTGGTTATCCCAATAACAACCCAGGTGCTTTCCTGAGCCTGTGCATAAGTACCTATTTTGATCCCAGCTTATACGCGAAAGGATCACCGATCATTCACAACTAACGATCGTCTCTAATCGGTTGATCGTTATCGGCTAATCAGGCTTATCCACAGAGATCGACGATCCTAATAGAAAGATCTAACAAAGAGATCTTTAAATAAAAAAGATCTTCTTTTTAATACCCAGGGATCCCGACGCTTTCACCGTCCGCTAAAGTTGAGTAGAATCCACGCCCCGGACAACGATCCCCCTTCATTCGCACAAACCGCGAGGTGCAGTACCATGTTTTATCCAGATCCTTTTGACGTCATCGTCATCGGTGGTGGTCATGCGGGGACAGAAGCCGCGATGGCCGCTGCCCGGATGGGTCAGCAAACCCTGTTATTAACCCACAACATCGACACGCTGGGGCAGATGTCCTGCAACCCGGCGATCGGCGGCATCGGGAAAGGACATCTGGTTAAAGAAGTGGACGCACTGGGTGGCCTGATGGCACACGCCATTGACCAGGCCGGCATCCAGTTTAGGATACTAAACGCCAGCAAAGGGCCCGCCGTCAGGGCCACCCGCGCTCAGGCCGACCGTGTGCTCTATCGTCAGGCGGTACGCACCGCGCTGGAGAACCAGCCGAACCTGATGATCTTCCAGCAGGCGGTTGAGGATCTGATCGTCGAAAACGATCGGGTGGTCGGTGCCGTGACCCAGATGGGCCTGAAGTTCCGCGCCAGGTCAGTGGTACTCACCGTAGGCACCTTCCTCGACGGTAAAATTCATATCGGCATGGATAACTACAGCGGTGGTCGTGCCGGCGATCCACCGTCGATTTCCCTGTCACAGCGTCTGCGTGAACTGCCGCTGCGCGTGGGCCGCCTGAAAACCGGTACGCCACCGCGTATCGATGCGCGTACCATCGACTTCAGCGTACTGGCACCGCAGCACGGCGACACCCCGCTGCCGGTATTCTCGTTTATGGGCGACGTCAGCCAGCATCCGCGTCAGGTGCCGTGCTGGATCACCTACACCAACGAAAAAACCCATGAGGTGATCCGCAACAACCTCGATCGCAGCCCGATGTACGCCGGGGTGATCGAAGGGATCGGTCCACGCTACTGCCCGTCGATCGAAGACAAGGTGATGCGTTTTGCCGATAAAAACGCCCATCAGATCTTCCTTGAGCCGGAAGGACTGACCAGCAACGAAATTTACCCGAACGGCATCTCCACCAGCCTGCCGTTTGACGTACAGATGCAGATCGTCCGCTCAATGCAGGGGATGGAAAACGCCAAAATTATCCGTCCTGGCTACGCGATTGAGTACGATTACTTCGACCCGCGCGACCTGAAGCCGACGCTGGAAAGTAAATATATTCAGGGCCTGTTCTTTGCCGGTCAGATTAACGGCACCACCGGCTATGAAGAAGCGGCGGCACAGGGCCTGCTGGCCGGCCTGAACGCCGGACGCTACTCGGCCGATAAAGAGGGCTGGGCGCCGCGTCGCGATCAGGCCTATCTGGGCGTGCTGGTCGACGACCTCTGCACCCTTGGTACCAAAGAGCCGTACCGTATGTTTACCTCACGCGCGGAATACCGCCTGATGCTGCGTGAAGACAACGCCGATATGCGCCTGACCGCCGCCGGCCGCGAGCTGGGCCTGGTCGACGACGCCCGCTGGGCACGCTTTAACCAGAAGCTGGAGCGCATCGAGCTGGAGCGTCAGCGCCTGCGTGACATCTGGGTACACCCGAAAACCGAATCGGTGACCGAGATCAACGGCGCACTCAGCGCACCGCTGACCAAAGAGGCCAGCGGCGAAGATCTGCTGCGTCGTCCGGAGATGACCTACCGCCTGCTGACGGGCCTCAGCGCCTACGCGCCGGCGCTGGATGATGCTGAAGCGGCCGATCAGGTTGAGATCCAGGTGAAGTACGAAGGCTATATCGCCCGCCAGCAGGAGGAGATCGACCGCCAGCTGCGCAACGAGAACACCCTGCTGCCGGTCGACCTCGACTACCGCCAGGTAAGCGGCCTCTCCAACGAAGTGATCGCCAAACTCAACGATCACAAACCGGGATCGATTGGCCAGGCTGGCCGCATCTCCGGGATCACCCCGGCGGCGATTTCGATCCTGCTGATTTATCTCAAAAAGCAGGGCTTACTGCGCAAAAGCGCGTAACCTGCTCTCAGGCCGGGGCAACCCGGCCTTTCGACGGAAGCGAACCCACGTGATTAATAAACTCTCTGCTCTGCTGCGCAAAGCCGGTATTGAACTCTCCGAACAGCAGAAACAGCAGCTGGTCGGCTATGTTGAACTGCTGCACAAATGGAACAAAGCCTACAACCTGACCTCGGTGCGTGACCCGGAGCAGATGCTGGTGCGCCATATCCTCGACAGCGTGGTGGTGGAACCCCACCTGACCGGCCAGCGTTTTATCGACGTCGGCACCGGCCCGGGCCTGCCCGGCGTTCCGCTGGCGATCGTACGCCCGGACAGCCACTTCACCCTGCTGGACAGCCTGGGGAAACGCATTCGCTTCCTTAAGCAGGTACAGCACGAGCTGAAGCTGGACAACATTACGCCGGTGCAGAGCCGCGTTGAGGCGTTTCCGGCCGAGCCGCCGTTTGACGGGGTGATCAGCCGGGCTTTCGCCTCGCTGCACGATATGCTCAGCTGGTGCCACCACCTGCCGGGGCCGCAGGGGCGTTTTTATGCGCTGAAAGGCGTGGTACCGCAGGACGAACTGGACAGCCTGCCGGCCGGTTTCAGCCTGGAAAAGGTGGCACAACTGCAGGTGCCTGAGCTGGAAGGTGAGCGGCATCTGCTGGTGCTGACCCGCAAACCCTGACCCGCGTCGGGCCCGACAAAATCGTGCTGATTGCGCGGCCCGATCATCAAAGCGGTCAGCAACCTGCACGTTGACCGCTTTTTTTCCTCTGAACGGTCTTAATCTTCCTTAACCGGCCGGCGTAAAAGCGCCGATGGCGGGTATCCGTTGAAAAGTGCGATCTTTTATCCGCGTGTGCAGAAGAGGGCAGGGTGGCAGACAGAAGCGAGATTCAGGATGAAAATGTGAGAAAGAGGTGGACGCAGCAGCCGCGTTGACATTAAATCTGCCGACAGACACGATCTGCAAGCCTTGGTTACATTTAACGGCTGATTCACAATTCATTATCATGGGTGTCACTTTTTTCAGCCATTTTACCCGAGACATTAGTCACGCATGAAAATATGAGCGCGTAATAAGTTGGCGTGAGTAATAGCATTGGCGGTGTTAAATATTTGCTACGGATGTCAATGAAAGGTTTTTATCAAGATAACCAACCGTTTTTAAATTTAATAAGTCTATCTTGTTGAATTTAATGAAAATATTAACACTGTTTAAACTGAAAACTGACAAATACCAGAATAATTATCCGCAATAACATTACTGAATTGTGATCTTACGCACGCTTTATGAGCAAATAGCACCTTGAATTACATGCAAAGGGTCGGCCAGCACGGAAGTTGTCGCTTTGCAAAAATAGCGAACTCGAAAGAAATTTAAATAATTGTTCACCTTTTCTCGACTTATCCATTGAAATCACAGGTGCGCACCGTATAATTTGCACGTTTTTTGCTGCTTGACTCGCGCGAGCGCGGGCAGCGTGATACGACACGCGACATCCCCTCGGGGCAGGAGAGTTTCAGCGTCATGTCAGTGTCCCTTTACAGAGTGAAATTTGCCCGAACCGTGCTGATGTTGCAGCTGGGGACCCTGGTCTTGATCGGAGCGCTGTTTGCCCTGAAAGAGTTGACCTGGGGCCTGTCCGCCTTAGCGGGTGGCGTGGCGGCCTGGCTGCCGAACGTGTTGTTTATGATTTTTGCCTGGCGCCACCAGGCGGGACACGAAGTCACGGGAAGGCTGGCCTGGACGTTTGCTCTGGGTGAAGCGTTGAAGGTGACGGTAACGATAGTGATTCTGATGGTGGCGTTAGGCGTGTTTAAGGCGGCCTTTATGCCGCTGGGACTGGCCTGGTTATCGGTGGTGATAGTACAAATCGTCGCACCGGCTGTAATTAACAACAAAGGGTAAGAGGCATCATGGCTGCAGGAGAAATCTCTACGCCGCAAGAATACATAGGTCACCATCTGACGCACCTTCAGTTGGACCTGCGTACCTTCGAGCTAGTGAAGCACGACGCTCCGGCGACGTTCTGGACTTTAAATATCGACTCCATGTTTTTCTCTGTGGTGCTGGGAGTTCTGTTCCTGGTGCTGTTCCGCAGCGTTGCGAAGTCAGTAACCAGCGGCGTGCCGGGCAAATTCCAGGCCGCTATCGAGCTGGTTGTCGGTTTTGTTGACGACAACGTGCGCGACATGTACCACGGTAAAAGCAAAGTAATCGCTCCGCTGGCCCTGACGATCTTCGTCTGGGTGTTCCTGATGAACTTCATGGACCTGTTGCCAATCGACCTGCTACCGTACATCGGCGAGCACGTGTTTGGCCTGCCAGCGCTGCGTGTGGTGCCTTCTGCTGACGTGAACATCACGTTGTCGATGGCGCTTGGCGTATTTATTTTGATTCTGTTCTACAGCGTCAAGATGAAAGGTATTGGCGGCTTTACCAAAGAGCTGACGATGCAACCCTTCAATCACCCTGTTTTCATTCCGATCAACCTGATTCTGGAAGGTGTGAGCCTGCTGTCCAAACCAGTTTCTCTGGGTCTGCGACTGTTCGGAAACATGTATGCGGGTGAATTGATTTTTATCCTGATTGCCGGTCTGTTGCCGTGGTGGTCACAGTGGGTTCTGAATGTGCCATGGGCCATTTTCCACATCCTGATCATTTCGCTACAGGCTTTCATTTTCATGGTCTTAACGATTGTCTATCTGTCGATGGCATCTGAAGAACATTGATTTTTTTCTCAACACTACTGCGTTTTAACTGAAACAAACTGGAGACTGTCATGGAAAACCTGAATATGGATCTGCTGTACATGGCTGCCGCTGTGATGATGGGCCTGGCGGCAATCGGTGCTGCAATCGGTATCGGCATCCTCGGAGGCAAATTCCTGGAAGGCGCCGCGCGCCAACCGGATCTGATTCCTCTGCTGCGCACGCAGTTCTTTGTTGTAATGGGTCTGGTGGATGCAATCCCAATGATCGCCGTTGGTCTGGGTCTGTACGTGATGTTTGCTGTCGCGTAATGAACCGATTGTTCATCACGTAGTGCAAGCTGGGTGATGAACGGCTTCTGCCGCGGTCTGAGACGGCGGCAGAAAAAGTTAACTTAACAAGAGGCATTGTGCTGTGAACATTAACGCAACAATCCTCGGCCAGGCTATCGCGTTCATCCTGTTTGTAGCGTTCTGCATGAAGTACGTATGGCCGCCGATTATGGCCGCCATTGAAAAGCGCCAGAAAGAAGTTGCTGATGGCCTTGCTTCCGCTGAACGTGCCAAGAAAGATCTGGATCTCGCGCAGGCTAATGCGACCGATCAGCTGAAAAAAGCGAAAGAGGAAGCCCAGGTGATTATTGAGCAGGCGAACAAACGCCGCGCTCAGATCCTGGACGACGCTAAAGCAGAGGCTGAGCAGGAACGTAGCAAGATCGTCACTCAGGCGCAGGCAGAAATTGATGCCGAACGCAAACGTGCACGTGAAGAGCTGCGTAAGCAGGTCGCGATGCTGGCAATCGCCGGCGCCGAGAAAATCATTGAACGTTCCGTGGATGAAGCTGCTAACAGCGACATCGTTGATAAACTGGTCGCTGAACTGTAAGGGAGGGGCTGATGTCTGAATTTACTACCGTAGCTCGCCCCTACGCTAAAGCCGCTTTTGACTTTGCGGTTGAGCATCAAAGCGTCGATGGCTGGCAGCAGATGCTGGCATTTGCCGCCGAAGTGGCTGGCAATGAACAGGTAACAGAACTTCTTTCCGGCGCACTGGCGCCGGAAGCGTTGTCTGGTGCCTTCATCGCCATCTGTGGTGACCAACTCGACGAAGCCGGTCAGAACCTGATTAAGGTGATGGCTGAAAACAAACGTTTGCCAGCACTTGCCGATGTACTGGAGCAGTTCATCCAACTGCGTGCCGCACATGATGCGACCGCCGACGTTGAGGTGATTTCCTCCACTGCATTAAGTGACGAGC
The DNA here is from genome assembly GCF_002865965.1 of Erwinia sp. B116. Classification (NCBI taxonomy): domain Bacteria; kingdom Pseudomonadati; phylum Pseudomonadota; class Gammaproteobacteria; order Enterobacterales; family Erwiniaceae; genus Erwinia; species Erwinia sp. B116. The sequence continues at coordinate 201,355 of NZ_JRZZ01000005.1, read as the reverse complement.
AGCTGACCAAAATCAGCGCTGCGATGGAAAAACGTCTGTCACGCAAAGTTAAGCTGAATTGCAAAATTGATAAGTCTGTAATGGCAGGCGTAATCATCCGTGCGGGTGATATGGTCATTGATGGCAGCGTACGCGGCCGTCTTGAGCGCCTTACCGACGTCTTGCAGTCTTAAGGGGACTGGAGCATATGCAACTGAATTCCACCGAAATCAGCGAACTGATCAAGCAGCGCATTGCTCAGTTCAATGTAGTGAGCGAAGCTCACAACGAAGGTACAATCGTTTCTGTAAGTGACGGTATCATTCGCGTTAACGGCCTGGCCGACGTGATGCAGGGTGAGATGATCGCCCTGCCTGGTAACCGTTATGCCATCGCACTGAACCTGGAGCGCGACTCCGTAGGTGCAGTTGTGATGGGCCCATACGCTGACCTCGCCGAAGGCATGAAGGTTAAGTGTACTGGCCGTATCCTGGAAGTACCGGTTGGCCGTGGCCTGCTGGGTCGCGTAGTGAACACCCTGGGTGCTCCTATTGACGGTAAAGGCGCTATCGACAACGACGGCTTCTCGCCGATCGAAGTGATTGCACCGGGCGTTATCGACCGTCAGTCCGTTGACCAGCCTGTACAGACCGGCTACAAATCTGTTGATGCGATGATTCCAATCGGCCGTGGCCAGCGTGAGCTGATCATCGGTGACCGTCAGACCGGTAAAACCGCGATGGCGATCGATGCAATCATCAACCAGCGTGATTCCGGCATCAAATGTGTGTACGTGGCTATCGGCCAGAAAGCGTCTACCATCGCTAACGTGGTACGTAAACTGGAAGAGCACAACGCGCTGGCTAACACCATCGTTGTGGTTGCAACCGCATCTGAGTCTGCTGCGCTGCAGTACCTGGCACCGTATGCCGGTTGTGCGATGGGTGAATACTTCCGTGACCGCGGTGAAGACGCGCTGATCGTATACGATGACCTGTCTAAACAGGCCGTTGCTTATCGTCAGGTTTCTCTGCTGCTGCGCCGTCCACCGGGTCGTGAAGCCTTCCCTGGCGACGTGTTCTACCTCCACTCCCGTCTGCTGGAGCGTGCTTCCCGCGTGAGCGCCGACTACGTCGAGCGTTTCACCAACGGTGAAGTGAAAGGTAAAACCGGCTCCCTGACCGCGCTGCCAATCATCGAAACCCAGGCGGGTGACGTTTCTGCGTTCGTTCCGACCAACGTAATCTCGATTACCGATGGTCAGATCTTCCTGGAAACCAACCTGTTTAACTCCGGTATTCGTCCGGCGGTTAACCCGGGTATCTCGGTATCTCGTGTAGGTGGTGCTGCTCAGACCAAGATCATCAAGAAACTGTCCGGTGGTATCCGTACCGCGCTGGCACAGTATCGTGAACTGGCGGCGTTCTCGCAGTTCGCCTCCGATCTGGATGAAGCAACCCGCAAACAGCTGAGCCACGGTCAGAAAGTGACCGAGCTGCTGAAACAGAAACAGTATGCGCCGATGTCCGTAGCGCAGCAGGGTCTGGTGCTGTTTGCTGCCGAGCGTGGCTTCCTGAATGACGTCGAACTGGCGAAAATCGGTAGCTTCGAAGCGGCCCTGCTGGCTTATGCGGATCGCGATCACGCTGAGCTGATGGCTGATATCAACCAGTCTGGTAACTATAACGGCGAAATCGAAGAGAAGCTGAAAGGCCTCCTCGAAACGTTTAAAGCAACCCAGTCCTGGTAATGTCTGGCGGCTTGTCCCTTACGGGGCAGGCCGCAAGGCTTTGAGGAGAAGCTAATGGCCGGCGCAAAAGAGATACGTAGTAAGATCGGCAGCGTGCAAAACACGCAGAAGATCACCAAAGCGATGGAAATGGTCGCCGCCTCCAAAATGCGTAAATCGCAAGAACGCATGGCGGCCAGCCGTCCTTATGCAGAGACCATGCGCAAAGTGATTGGTCACATTGCGTTAGGTAATCTGGAATATAAACACCCATACCTGGAAGATCGTGACGTTAAACGCGTCGGCTATCTGGTCGTATCTACCGACCGCGGGCTGTGTGGTGGTTTGAACATTAACCTGTTCAAACGCGTGCTGACGGATATGAAATCCTGGTCTGATAAAGGCGTCGAAAGTGATATGGCGATTATCGGTTCCAAAGGGATGTCGTTCTTCGGCTCTGTCGGTGGCAATGTGGTTGCACAGGTCAACGGTCTGGGTGATAAACCTGCCCTCTCCGACCTGATCGGCCCGGTCAAAGTGATGCTGCAGGCATACGATGAAGGCCGTATCGACAAGCTGTTTATCGTCAGCAACAAATTTATCAACACCATGTCTCAGTCTCCACAGATCGCCCAGCTGCTGCCGTTACCGCCAGCAGATGACGCGGAAGGCGTTGTGAAGAAGAGTACCTGGGACTATCTGTATGAACCGGATCCGAAAGCGCTGCTGGACACGTTACTGCGCCGCTACGTCGAGTCTCAGGTTTACCAGGGTGTTGTAGAAAACCTGGCCAGCGAGCAGGCCGCGCGAATGGTGGCGATGAAAGCCGCAACCGATAACGGCGGAAACCTGATCAAAGAGCTGCAGTTGGTATACAACAAGGCTCGTCAGGCCAGCATCACCCAGGAACTTACCGAGATCGTCTCGGGGGCCTCCGCGGTTTAACCAGGTTTAATGAATTAGGTAGAGGATTCAAGATGGCTACTGGAAAGATTGTCCAGGTAATCGGCGCCGTAGTTGACGTCGAATTCCCTCAGGACGCAGTACCACAAGTGTACAGCGCCCTTGAGGTTAAAAATGGTGATGCTCGTCTGGTGCTGGAAGTTCAGCAGCAGCTGGGTGGCGGCGTGGTTCGTACCATCGCCATGGGTTCTTCTGACGGCCTGAAGCGTGGCCTGGAAGCGGTTGACCTTGAGCACCCGATCGAAGTACCTGTAGGTACCGCAACACTTGGCCGTATCATGAACGTGCTGGGTGAGCCAATCGATATGAAAGGCGACATCGGCGAAGAAGAGCGCTGGGCGATTCACCGTTCAGCACCTTCTTACGAAGATCAGTCTAACTCGCAGGAACTGCTGGAAACCGGCATCAAGGTTATCGACCTGATGTGTCCGTTTGCCAAAGGCGGTAAAGTTGGCCTGTTCGGCGGCGCGGGTGTAGGTAAAACCGTAAACATGATGGAGCTGATCCGTAACATCGCGGCTGAGCACTCAGGTTTCTCGGTATTTGCCGGCGTGGGCGAGCGTACCCGTGAAGGTAACGACTTCTACCACGAGATGACTGACTCCAACGTTATCGACAAAGTGTCCCTGGTCTATGGCCAGATGAACGAGCCACCAGGTAACCGTCTGCGCGTAGCGCTGACCGGTCTGACCATGGCGGAGAAGTTCCGTGACGAAGGTCGTGACGTACTGCTGTTCATCGATAACATCTACCGTTACACCCTGGCCGGTACTGAAGTATCAGCCCTGCTGGGTCGTATGCCTTCTGCGGTAGGTTACCAGCCAACGCTGGCGGAAGAGATGGGCGTTCTGCAGGAACGTATCACCTCAACCAAAACCGGTTCTATCACCTCCGTACAGGCCGTTTACGTCCCTGCGGATGACCTGACTGACCCGTCTCCAGCCACCACCTTCGCACACTTAGATGCGACCGTGGTACTGAGCCGTCAGATCGCGTCTCTGGGTATCTACCCGGCGGTTGACCCACTGGATTCTACCAGCCGTCAGCTGGATCCACTGGTTGTTGGTCAGGAACACTATGACACCGCGCGTGGCGTTCAGTCACTGCTGCAGCGTTATCAGGAACTGAAAGACATCATCGCCATCCTGGGTATGGACGAACTGTCAGAAGAAGACAAACTGGTGGTAGCACGCTCGCGTAAGATGCAGCGTTTCCTGTCCCAGCCGTTCTTCGTGGCAGAAGTATTCACCGGTTCTCCGGGTAAATACGTGTCGCTGAAAGATACCATCCGTGGCTTTAAAGGCATCATGGAAGGCGAGTTCGACCATCTGCCAGAGCAGGCTTTCTACATGGTCGGTTCGATCGACGAAGCCGTGGAAAAAGCGAAAAAACTGTAATCATCTCCCCTGACGGGTGCGGACGGCGCAGGCCGCCCGCGCTCAGAGGGTGATGGTTTACCGGGAGGTTAACTATGGCTATGACGTTTCACCTGGACGTGGTCAGCGCGGAGCAACAGATGTTCTCCGGGCTGGTACAGAGCATCCAGGTTTCAGGCAGCGAAGGTGAGCTGGGTATTCGCCCTAATCACGCCCCGCTCCTGACTGCCATTAAGCCTGGTATGGTTCGCATCGTTAAGCAGCACGGCGACGAAGAGGTGATTTACCTCTCCGGCGGCGTGCTGGAAGTGCAGCCTGGCGCGGTTACCGTGCTGGCTGACACCGCGATCCGCGGCAGCGATCTTGATGAAGCCCGTGCGCTGGAAGCTAAGCGTAAAGCCGAAGAGCATATGAACAGCTCACACGGCGACGTGGACTTCGCAATGGCATCCGCAGAGCTGGCGAAAGCCATTGCTAAACTGCGCGTCATTGAGCTGACCAAAAAAGCGATGTAACTCAGGTTTAAGCGCTAAATGCCGGACAGGAAACTGCCCGGCATTTTTTTTGCCCGATCCCCCCCTTCCGCCTGTCTGAAAGCTAATTTCGACCCGAGAAAAATGTAGTATTCTTAACGGTAAACCGTTTTACTTTCCTCTCTTCAACCCCAATCAGGATGTTTATGTCTGCAAAGCCGATGAGCGTGGTGATCCTTGCTGCTGGTAAAGGAACCCGTATGTACTCTGACCTGCCAAAAGTACTGCACAAGCTGGCCGGGAAGCCGATGGTTCAACACGTGATCGATGCTGCCCGCGCGCTGGACGCACGCCGCATTAACCTGGTGTACGGCCACGGCGGCGAGCTGCTGCAGAGCACGCTGAACGACGACACGCTGAACTGGGTGCTGCAGGCGGAACAGCTGGGCACCGGCCACGCGATGCAGCAGGCGGCACCGCACTTTGCCGATGACGAAGACATCCTGATGCTGTACGGCGACGTGCCGCTGATCTCGGTAGAGACGCTGACGCGCCTGCAGCAGGCGAAACCTGAAGGTGGCATTGGTCTGCTGACCGTGGTGCTGGATAACCCGACCGGCTACGGCCGTATCATCCGTGAAAACGGCAGCGTCACCGGTATTATCGAGCAGAAAGACGCCGCGCCGGCGCAGCTGCTGATTAACGAGATCAACACCGGCATTCTGCTGGCCAACGGCGCGGATCTGAAGCGCTGGCTCGGCAGGCTGACCAACAACAACGCGCAGGGCGAATACTACATTACCGACATTATCGCTCTTGCCCATCAGGAGGGCCGCCGCATCGAGGCTGTCCACCCTGCACGCACCACGGAGACCGACGGCGTCAATAACCGCCTGCAGCTGGCAACGCTGGAGCGGGTGTATCAGGCTGAGCAGGCAGAAAAACTGCTGCTGGCAGGCGTGATGCTGCAGGATCCGGCACGTTTTGACCTCCGGGGTGAGCTGGTACACGGCCGCGACGTTCTGATCGACGTTAACGTGATCATCGAGGGCAAGGTAACGCTCGGCGATCGCGTGCAGATTGGCGCGGGCTGTGTGATTAAAAACAGCGTGATTGCCGATGACAGCGTGATAAGTCCTTACTCGGTGATTGAAGACGCCGGGCTGGCCGCGGGCTGCACCGTCGGGCCGTTTGCCCGCCTGCGCCCCGGCAGCGAGCTGGCGGAAGGTGCCCACGTCGGCAACTTTGTTGAGATGAAAAAAGCCCGCCTCGGCAAGGGCTCGAAGGCCGGCCACCTCAGCTACCTCGGCGACGCCGAGATCGGTGCCAACGTGAATATCGGTGCCGGCACCATCACCTGCAACTACGACGGCGTCAATAAATCGAAAACCGTCATCGGCGATGATGTATTTGTCGGCTCGGATACCCAGCTGATCGCGCCGGTCAACGTGGCGGCAGGCGTGACCATCGCCGCCGGCACCACCATCATGCGCGACGTGCCGGCGGCCGGGCTGGTTTATAACCGTAAAGAGCAGCAGCTCAACGCCAGCTGGCAGCGCCCGGTAAAGAAAAAATAAATTCTCACGCGCCGGCATGAACCGGTGCGGAAAAGGCAGTAAACATAAAAATAATCCCCACTCTCTACAAGGCTCGGGGAACCGGTAAAAACCGGATAATCAGGTCAGAAGACAACGCGAGCGGCGCTGAAACGCCGCTTAGTCAGGAAAATAACTTATGTGTGGAATTGTTGGTGCTGTAGCGCAGCGTGATATTGCTGAAATCCTGCTTGAAGGGCTGCGTCGTCTGGAATACCGCGGCTATGACTCCGCCGGTCTGGTGGTGGTGAATGCCGAAGGCCAGGCCACGCGCCTGCGTCGTCTGGGTAAAGTACAGGAGCTGGCCGGGGCGGCGGAACAGACTCCGCTGCACGGCGGAACCGGGATTGCGCACACGCGCTGGGCTACCCACGGCGAGCCGTCGGAAGCGAATGCCCACCCGCATATCTCAGATCACATCTACGTGGTGCATAACGGCATTATTGAGAACCACGAGCCGCTGCGCGAGCAGCTGATCGCCCGCGGTTACCGTTTTGCCTCGGAGACCGACACCGAAGTGGTGGCGCACCTGGTGCACTGGGAGCAGCAGCAGGGCGGCACGCTGCATGAGATCGTGCTGCGGGTGATCCCACAGCTGCGCGGTGCCTACGGCATGGTGATCATGGACAGCCGCGACCCGTCAACGCTGGTGGCCGCCCGTTCCGGCAGCCCGCTGGTGATCGGCCGCGGCGTCGGCGAGAACTTTATCGCCTCTGACCAGCTGGCGCTGCTGCCGGTGACCCGCCGCTTTATCTACCTTGAAGAGGGTGACGTGGCGGAAATTACCCGCCGCGAGGTGAAGGTGGTCGATCGTCACGGCAACGCGGTGAAGCGCGCGGAGATTGAATCCCACGCTACCTACGACGCCGGTGACAAGGGCGAATACCGTCACTACATGCAGAAAGAGATCTACGAACAGCCGGTAGCGATTAAAAACACCCTCAGCGGGCGTTTCAGCCACGGCGAAGTCGATCTCTCCGAGCTGGGACCGCAGGCGGAAGCCCTGCTGGCGCAGGTCGAGCATATTCAGATCGTCGCCTGCGGCACCTCCTACAACTCCGGTATGGTTTCCCGCTACTGGTTCGAATCGCTGGCGGGCGTGCCCTGTGACGTGGAGATCGCTTCCGAGTTCCGCTACCGCAAGTCGGCGGTGCGTAAGAACAGCCTGCTGATCACCCTGTCGCAGTCCGGCGAAACCGCCGACACGCTGGCGGCGCTGCGCCTGTCAAAAGAGCTGGGCCACCTCGGCTCGCTGGCCATCTGTAACGTGGCCGGCTCGTCGCTGGTGCGCGAGTCAGACCTGGCGCTGATGACCAAAGCCGGCACCGAAATCGGCGTGGCCTCCACCAAGGCGTTCACCACCCAGCTCACCGTGCTGCTGATGCTGGTGGCGAAGGTCGGCCGCCTGAAAGGGATGGACCCGCAGGTTGAGCACGATATTGTGCACGGTCTGCAGGCGCTGCCGAGCCGCATTGAGCAGATGCTGTCGCAGGACGAGCTGATCGCCTCGCTGGCGGAAGACTTCTCCGACAAGCATCACGCGCTGTTCCTCGGCCGCGGCGATCAGTACCCGATCGCCATGGAAGGGGCGCTGAAGCTGAAAGAGATCTCCTACATTCACGCGGAAGCCTACGCGGCGGGCGAGCTGAAGCACGGCCCGCTGGCGCTGATCGATGCCGATATGCCGGTGATTGTGGTGGCACCGAACAACGAACTGCTGGAGAAGCTGAAGTCGAACATCGAAGAGGTGCGCGCGCGCGGCGGCCTGCTGTACGTGTTTGCCGACGTGGACGCCGGCTTTGCCAACAGTGAAGGCATGCGCATTATCCCGCTGCCGCACGTCGAAGAGGTGATTGCACCGATCTTCTACACCGTGCCGCTGCAGCTGCTCTCCTACCACGTGGCGCTGATCAAAGGCACCGACGTCGATCAGCCGCGTAACCTGGCGAAATCGGTGACCGTGGAGTAATCCGCACCCTTATCGGTTGACGCTGATAAAATCCGGCCCGCTCGTCAGGCCGGATTTTTTATGCCAGCGAATCAGCGCGCCGCTGCGCCGCGTTGTGGGGTAATGGCAGAGAGCACATCACAGATATCCTGGCTGAACTGCGGGGAGCGCTGCATCTTCTCCGTCCACTGCGTGTTGGCCACCTGCTGCTGCTGCGAAATCTGCTGGCTGGCGCGGAACAGGCTGTCGAAGAACGGCGCCAGCATCGCACCGCCGGGCAGCGCCGACTGTTTAAACACCGGGCTGCCGTCGGTATAGGTCAGCTGCCGCAGCCCGGCCGGAACATCTACCGGGGCAAAGTAGCGCTGCGCGTAGCGATGCCAGAAAATCGCCGCGTCATAGCTGGCGTTAGCGTAGTCCGGGCAGTTCAGCGAGGGTGCGGCTGCGGCCATCCCTTTGCTGCTGTCCCTGTACGGCATCTCCAGCCAGCGGGCCATCCCTTCCAGATACCAGCGCTGCTTGAATACGCCGTAACCGTACTGGTAGAGGTGAAACAGCTCGTGGGCCGGGGTGACGTTGCGCAGCGGGTTGACCGAGGTATCGACGATCAGCTTAAGGGCGCACGGCAGAGTGGTGCCGTCAGCCATCCTCTCCCGCGACACCTTATCAAAAGCCGCGCCCTTGCCGCGATCCTTGCGCAGCACGTAGATATTGATCTGCCCGGCGTTCGCGAACACCTTCTGCCGCAGCGGCGAGCGCAGCCCCAGCGCGCCGGAGTAGAAGCGCTGCGCCGCCTGCAGCTGTATCGCCATATTCTCAATGCTGTCCGGGGTGCCGTTGCCGTTGCTGTCCCCGGTATGGTGCAGGCGATCGTTACCCTGCAGGCTGTAGAACAGGTGAAAATCTCCCGCCACGTACTCTTTTTCCAGCAGCCGATCCTGAATAACCGACCCGCTTAAGCAGCGTTCGGTTTTCAGTACGGTCTGTGCCCGGGCGCTGCTGGTAAAGGCACACAGCAGGCAGGCTGCGGCGACGGATAGTCTGGCCATCTCACTCTCTCGTATCTGTTTGCAACACGCCCTGCTGACGGTGGCCAACTCGTCCCGCAGCAAAGCGGCCCGGGTTAACCCAAGCCGCTGCAGGCCGTTAAATGGCACGTTAAGCAGGGTTTCAGCCAGCCGAGCCTGCTGACCTGAATGCCGGATAATAAAACAGGTTTTCATCGGTATCCGTGCTCAGGGAGAGTACTGCATCCAGAGTGGCCCGCTGGCGGGCGGAAAACGTGCGTAGATCAAGCATAGAAGCGGCGGTGGCAGGATGCAACGCGGCCTGCCACGGGTTACTTCAGGGGATCGCGGTTTCGTGGAGATGCCGCCAGAGCGGCTTACCGTTCTCCAGGCTGAACACCGCCGTTGACCAGCGCAGGCTGCTGCCCTGTTCCGGCAACGTCTGCCGCTCGCGATACAGTACGGTGGCCCCGTCTGGCCCCTCCTGCAGCACCAGGCACTCGTCTGTCTCAATCACCAGCCCCGGCCGGCCGTCACGCTGCGTTCTGAACAGCGTGCTCAGCGCGGCGTAATCAATCTTAGCGCCGCCCGGCGTCACCATCGAAAAGTCCCGGTGAAAACGGCCCAGCAGCGCCGCCAGTTCGCCCTCGCCTTTTCCCAGCCAGCTCTCAATGGCAACGTGAGCATCGACCACTTCCCTGATATAGCGATTCATCATGCGTTCTCCTCGTTTAATAATTGCTGTTTAACCGCGCGGTTGTTGATACGACCGCTGAGCAGCGCCGGGATCAGGCTGCCCGCCGCCGCAGTATAGAAGGTAAAGGCCCAGGCGGGTCTTGCGGCAAGATGCCCGATCAGCAGATTCTGCAGCAGGCTGAGCAGCGCCACGCCGAAACAGAAGCTCAGCTGGCGGTTGATATTCCACAGCGCACTGGCCTGCGGCAGCTCAGCGGCGGGGATCTGCAGAAAGGCGCTGCTCTGCGCGGTGCTGCTGCACAGGCTGCCGCCCAGCCCCATCAGCGTAAAGGCAGCAATCAGCTGCGGGTACGGGTGGGCCGCGGTCACCTGTGCCAGCAGCACGATGCCTGCGGCCTGCAGCAGGCAGCCGGCGACGATCGGCGGTCGCGGGCCAAGCCGGTTGAACGTTCTGCCGGTGGTGGCGATCGCCAGCCCGGATGCCAGCGACCAGGGGATCATCAGCATCCCGCACTGCGCGGCTGAGAGACCCACCACCGTCTGCAGCCACAGCATCGCCAGCAGGCTGACGCCCATAAACAGCCCCGGTACGCACTGATAAACGCCCATCGAAAAGCGCAGCAGCGGCTCTGACAGCAGCGCCACGCTGAACAGCGGCGTGGGGTGACGGCGGCAGCGACGGACAAACCCTGCCAGCAGCCCCAGCCCGGCCAGCAGCAGCGCCAGTCCCCCACCTGCACCGTCCGCTTCGCTAAGACGGGTCATCGCCAGCAGCACCAGCAACAGACCGCTGCAGCCGCCCAGCAGGCCGGGCAGGTCGAGCGGCGTGTGTTCAGTGGCAGGCGGCTCCTGCCGCAGCCAGCACAGCGCCAGCAGCAGCGTTACTGCGGCCAGCGGCAGGCTGGCAAAAAACACCCAGCGCCAGTTCAGCGCCTGCACCAGCAGCCCGCCCAGCGTCGGCGACAGCGCCGGAGCCAGCAGCGCCACCAGCATCACGACCGAGGCGAGCCTGGCGCGCTGGTGCGGTGGGTAAAGCTGCCAGGTGAGCGCCTGACCGACCGGGATCAGCAGCCCGCCGCCGGCCCCCTGCAGAATACGCCAGGCCACCAGGCCACCCAGCGTTCCTGCACAGCCACTTGCCAGCGTAGCGGCCATAAACAGCAGCAGCGACAGCACAAAGACGCGGCGTGCGCCGAAGCGCTGCGTCAGCCAGGCGCTGAGCGGGATCGCCAGCGTCAGGCCGCAGATATAGCCGTTGCTGACCCACGCCAGCCCGGACACCGGAGCCTGCAGCGCCTGGCCGATAGCCGGATAGGCCACTCCGGCGATAAACATATTGACCAGATCGAGGAAAAACCCCGCCAGAAACACCCCTGCCACTTTGCTGCGATACTGCACGGTGATCACCTGCCTGCGAAAAAGGGCTCACTATAGGCGCGATGTCCGGCGGGAAAAACCGCGTTACGGCTGATAAACTGTCAAAGCAATTTTGACAATATGGAGCCTGACGGTGCTGAATTTGCAAAGAGTGGCGATATTTGTTGCCGTGGTCGAGGCGGGCAGCTTTACGGCCGCCGCTGCCACGCTGCGGCAGACAAAAGCGGCTATCAGCTTCAATATTGGTCGTCTGGAGGCGGATCTGGGGGTTGCGCTGCTGCTGCGTACCACCCGCCGGCTGGCGCTGACGCAGAGTGGTGAAGCGTTTTATATCCGCGCGTTGCGCCTGCTGGCCGAGAGCGATGCGCTGGAGCAGGAGGTGCGGCAAAACCATCTCAGCCTGAGCGGTGAGCTGACGGTCACCAGCACCGCAGAATACGGTGCGCGTAAGGTGATCCCGGCGCTGGCCGCCTTCGCGCAGCAGCATCCGCAGCTGCAGGTTCGCCACGTCTCCTCGTCGGCTCACGCCGACCTGATCTCTGAACGCTTCGACGTGGCGATCAGGCTCGGTAAACTCGCCGACTCCAGCTACCGGGCTGCCGCCATTGAACGGTTCACCATCCTGCCGGTTGCTTCACCTGGCTGGCTGGCGGCTCACCCGGTTACCACGCTGGCCGGGCTGGCTGAGGCCGACTGGATACTCCACCAGCGGCTGGCGTCACCGAGGCGCTGGTCGCTTACCGGGCCGGAGGGAGCAGTAGAGATGGAGATTAGCGGCCCGGCCCGTTTCTCCAGCGACAGCGCCTCGGCGCTGCTGGCGTTTGCCGCCGCCGGCTGCGGCGTGGCGCTGCTGCCCGAGTGGCTGGTGAGACAGCCGCTGGTGGAAGGTCGCCTGCAGCGGCTGTTGCCGCAGTACCGGTTCCCCGATCAGGGCGTTTACGCCCTGTGGCCGGACAGCCGCCATCTGCCGGCACGGGTCAGAGCCTTTATCGATTTTCTGCGCGCGTGGGTGACAGAAGGTGGCGTCAGCGCTGAGATAAATTAACCTGTGGCTGACCGGCTGGCGCTAATCCTGCTGCGGCGCATCCGCCAGCTTCTCCAGCAGAAAGTCGATCAGCGCCCGGCATTTGGGCGGCAAAAAGCGGTTAGGCTGCCACAGCAGCCAGGCGGTGCCGTAATACGAGGTCATATATTCCCATTCCGGCAGCACCGCCACCACCTGCCCCTCCGCCAGCGCCTGTGCGGCGGTAAAGCGCTGAATACAGCCGATGCCCAGCCCGGCGATGATGCCCTCCAGCCGCGCGCGGCTGTGGTTGGTGGCGTAGCGGCCGCGCACGGTCACGGCCTGCTCTTCCTGCGTCTCGCCGTGGCGCAGCCGCCAGCTGTTATCGCCGGGCCGTTCCGCCAGCCAGATGCAGTCGTGCTGCGGCAGATCGCGCGGATGCTGCGGCGTACCGCGCTGGTGCAGGTAGCCCGGGCTGGCACAGAGCGCGTGGCTGATGTGCCTGAGCGGGCGACCGGCCAGCCCGGGCGGCGGCTGGTCCGTGATCCGGATCGCCAGGTCAATTTCACCGGCGATCAGGTCCAGTGGCCGATCGGTCATCATTAACTGCAGATCGACCTGGGGGAAGCGTCGCAAAAATTCCGGCACCGCTGGTGCGATCAGCTGGTTGCCGATAGCGCGCGGCACGCTGAGCCGCACGCAGCCCTGCGGCGTGTC
>NZ_JRZZ01000005.1:0-188410 GCF_002865965.1 Erwinia sp. B116 | reverse complement strand
CTGCCCAGCTCCACCACTTTTACAAACACCGCCATATACGGCAGCAGGCCCATCAGCTGATTTGTTCGCATAGCGCAAAAGTCTTGTTTGCCGGCACGGATTATTCCGCCTGAGGAAAAATAGCATACTTGGCGCAGGTAAACGTACAGAGGGCGGGAAAACGGTGGAACAACAGCAGCGGTACCGCACGGGCGGTGCGGAGTGGATGTTACTGGCGGTGGCGATGGTCTGGGGCAGCAGCTACGGCGTGGCGAAGCAGGCGCTGTGGTTTTACCCGGTAGCGGGCTTTCTGTTTATCCGCTTCGGGCTGACCTTCGCTGTTCTGCTGCCGACGCTGCGCCGCCACTGGCGACAGGCGGCAGGCCCGGGGCTGGTCCTGGGCGGCGTGCTGTTAGCTATTTTCCTCTGCGAGACTTACGGCATCGCCCACACCAGCGCCAGCAACGCCGCGTTTCTGATCGGCCTGTGCGTGGTGCTGACGCCGCTGGTGGAGTGGCTGCTGCTGCGCCAGCGACCTGAAAACGACATTCTGCTGGCGGCGCTGCTGTCGCTGTGCGGCGCGCTGCTGCTGACCGGGGCCAGCCCGCTGACGCTGAACGCGGGGGACGGGCTGATGCTGGCGGCGGCACTGCTGCGCGCGCTGATGGTCTGCCTGACCAAAAAGCTGACGCGGCATCGCGAGATCCCGGCGCTGGCGCTGACCTGTGTGCAAACCGGTGTCGTCGCCAGCGGCGCCCTGTTGCTGCTGCTGGTGACGGCAAAAGGCATCCCGCCGCTGCCGGTCAGCCCGGCGTTCTGGCTGGCGACGTTGTGGCTGGTGGGGCTGTGCACGCTGTTCGCCTTCTTCGCGCAGAACTACGCCCTGAAGCGCACCACACCGACCCGCGCCGCGCTGCTGATGGGGTCAGAGCCGCTGTTTGGCGCGCTGTTTGCCACCGTCTGGCTGCAGGAACAGCTCAGCACCAGCGCCTGGGTGGGCGGCGGAATGATCGTCGCGGCCTCGTTGTGGGCGGCGCGGCCGCGTAAAGCGCAGCGGCTGTATGCGGCCACCTAACGCGTATGCCGGCCGGCAGGGTTGCGCGATGACGGATCTTCAATACTGCCGTACCGGCGCCGCGCAGTCCGTTATCCTGCCAGACAGGCTTCAGACAGGCCCCGGGCACGGTGGCCTGCCTTTGAAACGGTGGCCTTTCGCCCTCAACCGGCGGCCTGCGCAGGCGCATAGCTGCGATCGATAATCAGCACCGGTTTGATCGCCAGGCCGCTGGCCGAGTCTGCCTGCGCCTGGTTGATATCGGCAAAATCGTAGAATTTTACCAGCTTATCGAAGGGAAACTGGCCGTTCTGATACCAGCGAATCAGCTGTGGAATGCTGCTTTGCGGCACCGCATCGCCCATCAGCACCCCGGCAATATGGCGGCTGACGGCGATCAGATCGCGCATCGGGTTCAGGGCCAGCTCCGGGCGCGCCACCGCCAGCGGTGCAAAGGTGCCGCCAATCGCCACGCTCTCCAGCGCGCTTTGCATCACGCTGGTCAGGCCGCTGGTATCCAGCGCATACGCCACCCCTTTGCCGCCGGTCAGCTCGCGGATGGCTGTCGTCGCCTGTGCTTTCGTGCTGTTAATGGTGTGGGTTGCCCCCAGCTCCTTCGCCAGCGAGAGGCGCTGGTCATGAATATCGACGGCGATAATCGGATCGCAGCCGGCAATTTTCGCCGCCATGATCGCCGCCATGCCCACCGCGCCGGTGCCAAACACCGCCATCGCGCTGCCCGGTGCCGGTTTCAGCGCGTTAAAGACCGTGCCGGAGCCGGTCAGCAGGCCGCAGGCCAGCGGGGCCATCAGCCGCAGATCCAGCGCCTTATCCACCACGATCAGGTTGTTGGCGGTGGTGTTGGTGTAAGTGGCAAAGGAGGACTGGTAAAAGAAGCTGGTCACCGGCGTCCCGTCTTCCCGCTGAAACAGCGTGCTGCCGTCATGGCGCAGGCCGTCAGAGTTCATTTTGTGGAAGTCCACGCAGTGTGACGGATGGCCGTGGCGGCAGTAAGCACAGTGGCCGCACCAGGCATACGACATCACCACGTGGTCGCCGGGCTGAATGCCGCGCACCCGGCTGCCCACCTGCTCAACGATACCCGCACCTTCATGGCCGAACACGGCCGGGAACGGGTGCGGCCCGTCGCCGACGCGCATCGCCTCATCGGAGTGGCAGATGCCGGAGGCGACCACCCTGACGCGCACTTCATCTTCCTGCAGTGGGGTGAGCGTTAAGGTTTCCAGCTGGTAAGGGTCATTAGTCTGATTAACAACAGCCGCAGTAATGTTCATCGCGATTCCTCTTAAGCGTTGGGACAGAAAAGTTAAACCCGGACAGCGTTAACGTTCGCGGGTGGTAAAGGCAGTAGCAAAGAGGGCGATCGCCAGAAATGCGCCTGTTGTGAGGGCGTGACCGGAAGGATGAGAGGGATTTCTGCTTAAAATCATTTCACTAAGATCTGATCTCTGGCAGTCACATTTTTAGCCGATATCATCGGGCATCTTTCAATGATGAACGGAATAATCATGCTAAAAATCAGGACGATAATCGGCCTACTACTGGGTATTACCTCTTTTGTGCAGGCAGAGCCGGTAAAAATTATGACCTTCAATACCTTCCTGCTGGCGCAGCCACCGGCCACCATCGGGCCGCTGACGATGGGCGATCGCGTTGATTTGATGTTGAAGGGAAAGCTGTTTAACGATGCAGATGTCATTGTTCTTAATGAAGCGTTCACGCTGCACGATACCAACCGCCTGCTGGATGGTCTTTCTCAGCAGGGATACCGTTGGCAAACCCCGGTGCTGAGCCGGGCTTTCACCCCGGTAGAGAAAGAGTGCAACGATAATCAGTGCTGGAATGCGAAAAAGAATAACTGGAGCCCGCTGCAGCTTGAAAACGGTGGCGTGGCAATTGTCAGCCGCCATAAAATTCTGCAGCGTGAACAGATGATTTTTCATAATAAAGGCTGTGGTTTTGACGCGGTGGCGGCCAAGGGTGCCGTGTATGCCAGAATCGCGCTGAACGGCAGCGGCGAAATTATTCACGTTTTTGGCACCCATACTCAGGCGGTGGACAGCCTGTGCAGTCAGGGCAGCGATGCCTGGTACCGTATCGCACAGTTTGAAGAGATCCGTAACTGGGTGCTGGAGAAACACATTCCGGCTGACGAACGGGTGTTTATCGCCGGCGATCTTAACGTCAATAAGGGGAGTGATGAATACCGGCAGATGTTGCAGCATCTGCACGTAGTGGAGCCGCGTTATGAGGGGGCAGACAGCACCTGGGACCCGCAGACCAATAAGCTGACCGGCTGGAGCTGGCCGGGCAGTAAAGGGGAGTATCTCGACTATGTTCTGTCGTTTAAGGATAACGTGGATGCCGGCATCACCTTACGGGCCTTACAACCCTCGTCAGCGCCGGACTTCTTTAACTACAGTGCGGCCAATTTTGCCGAGTATTCAGACCATTATCCGGTAGTGGCATATACCCCCGGTGCAGAAGCGGTTCCGGCGTTTAAGGCCAAAGACAGTGCGCGTTATCAAAATGTGGTGCTGAAATCGCAGCTGGATGGCCGCTATATCGCCGGCAGCAGCGGCGAGTATCTGACGCTGACGGCGGATAAATCGCAGGCGCACCGGTTCAGCCTTTATGAATGGATCGATACCGGTAAGGAGCTGTGGCCCTCTTCCTGTCTGCTGCCTAACCCGGGTACCTACCTCAAGATAAAGTCGGCCGGCAGCAATAATTTCTGGGAGATGTGGCGTCCGAACGGGGTTTACTACTTAGATTCGAAGTCTGCTTCCTACGATCTTTATCTGTCGGCGGTGGATAAAACACACCGGGGCTGCCTTGAGTTGGGTGATGTCGTTTCCCTCAGCGATATGCGGATAAGCACCCTGACCCACTACTATCTGCAGGTGGACAGCAGCAATCGGGTTTCCCTCAGCGGGCGAATGCTGAGCGATGCGCCGCAGCAACAGCAGCAGTTCACGCTGGAAGTGGCACAATAACCTTATCCTAACCCCCGCTCTGCTGCTCAGGCTTTCCCCGACGCTGGCAGCAGAGCGGAAGCAACGCGACCGTCGTTTCACTGAACGGTCAGTCGAATAATTCATCACGTCACGATTCACGACCGCAGTCACAAAAGTGTCATATAACGTACATTTTACTGTCACCAAACTGTCCTATTTTGCCTCCAGCAGCAATCATTAATCAGACAAACGGCCACACAGCCTGACCTTTTTATCCCCTGGAGGGAACATGACACTGATGCACAAAACTCTGGCTCAATTCGTCGCAGTCACCCTTTCTGTGAGCGCCTTCTCTGCCGTGGCAGCCACCAACCTGACCGGCGCAGGCGGTACCTTCCCGGCGCCGGTTTACAACAAATGGGCCGCTGAGTACAACACCGCGACGGGCAACCAGGTTAACTATCAGGGCATCGGTTCTTCCGGCGGCGTGAAGCAGATCATCGCTAAAACCGTTGATTTCGGTGCCTCTGATGCGCCAATGAAAGATGAAGACCTGGAAAAGAACGGCCTGTTCCAGTTTCCGACGGTTATTGGCGGCGTGGTACTGGCAGTTAATATTCCTGGTATCAAGTCCGGCCAGCTGATCCTCGACGGTAAAACCGTTGGCGACATCTACCTGGGCACCATCACCAAGTGGAACGACGCGGCGATCACCAAACTGAACCCCGGCGTGAAACTGCCTGATTCGAACATCAACGTGGTGCGCCGCGCTGACGGTTCCGGCACCTCATTCGTCTTCACCAGCTACCTGTCTAAAGTCAACAGCGACTGGAGCAGCAAGATTGGTAAAGGCAGCACCGTTAACTGGCCAACCGGTCTGGGCGGTAAAGGTAACGACGGCGTGGCCGCGTTTGTTCAGCGTCTGCCGGGCTCAATCGGCTACGTAGAATACGCTTACGCTAAGCAGAACAATCTGGCCTACACCAAGCTGGTGGATGCCGACGGTAAAGCGATCTCCCCTGGCGAGCAGAGCTTCAGCGATGCGGCCAAAGGCGCAGACTGGAGCAAATCCTTTGCTCAGGATCTGACCTTCCAGAAAGGCGACAACGCGTGGCCAATCACCTCCACCACCTTTATCCTGCTGCACAAAGAGCAGGCTAACGCCGAGAAAGGCGCAGAGGTGCTGAAGTTCTTTGACTGGGCCTACAAAAACGGCGGCAAAACCACCGCTGGCCTGGACTATGCGTCCCTGCCTGAGTCGGTTATCAGCCAGATCCGTGCCGCCTGGAAAACCAATGTGAAAGACAGCTCTGGTAAAGCGCTGTACTAAGCAGTCGCGGGGCCGGCTCTGCCCGGCCCGCGCATCGGGCGGCTTTGACGCCGCCCCTATCCTCTACAAGTCGAGAATCCTATGGCTGCAACCAAGCCGACATTCAAAGCCCCGGGGAAACAGGGTGACATCATTTTCGGCGCGCTGGTTAAACTGGCTGCGCTGATTGTGCTGTTGCTGCTCGGCGGCATTATCGTTTCGCTGGTCTACTCCTCATGGCCGAGCATCCAGAAATTTGGTTTTTCTTTCCTGTGGACCAAAGAGTGGGATGCCCCTAACGAACAGTTTGGTGCGCTGGTACCGATCTACGGCACCATCGTCACCTCGGTGATCGCGCTGCTAATCGCCGTGCCGGTCAGCTTCGGTATTGCCCTGTTCCTGACCGAGCTGGCTCCCAACTGGCTGCGCCGCCCGCTGGGCATTGCCATCGAACTGCTGGCCGCGATCCCCAGTATCGTGTACGGCATGTGGGGGCTGTTTATCTTCGCCCCGCTGTTTGCCACCTACTTCCAGCAGCCGCTGGGTGACGTGATGGCCAATATCCCGATCGTTGGCGCGCTGTTCTCCGGCCCGGCGTTCGGTATCGGTATCCTCGCGGCCGGGATTATCCTGGCGATCATGATCATTCCGTATATCGCTTCGGTAATGCGTGACGTGTTTGAACAGACCCCGGTGATGATGAAAGAGTCGGCCTACGGCATCGGCTGCACCACCTGGGAGGTGATCTGGCGGGTGGTGCTGCCGTTTACTAAAAACGGCGTGATCGGCGGCATTATGCTCGGCCTTGGCCGCGCGCTGGGGGAGACCATGGCGGTGACCTTTATTATCGGTAACACCTACCAGCTGGACAGCGCCTCGCTGTTTATGCCGGGCAACAGTATTACCTCGGCGCTGGCCAACGAGTTTGCCGAAGCCGAATCCGGCGTACATACCGCGGCGCTGATGGAGCTGGGGCTGATCCTGTTCGTGATCACCTTTATCGTGCTGGCCTGTTCCAAGCTGATGATCTCCCGTCTGGCGAAAAGTGAAGGAGCGCGCTCATGACCACTATGGAAATGCAGTCCCGCGCTGAACTGGAAGCCTCACGCCGTAAAATGCAGGCATGGCGCCGCACCAAGAACCGCATCGCGCTGGCGCTGTCGCTGGGCACCATGGCTTTTGGCCTGTTCTGGCTGGTGTGGATCCTCTTCGCCACCGTGACCCGTGGCTTCGAAGGTATGTCGCTGGCGCTGTTCACCGAAAACACCCCGCCGCCGAACACCGCCGGCGGTGGCCTGGCTAACGCCCTCGCGGGCAGCGGCCTGCTGATCCTCTGGTCGACGGTGTTCGGTACGCCGCTGGGCATTCTGGCCGGCGTCTACCTGGCCGAGTATGGCCGCAAAGGCTGGCTGGCCGAGGTGATCCGCTTTATTAACGATATTCTGCTGTCAGCCCCATCGATAGTGGTCGGCCTGTTTGTCTACACCATCGTGGTGGCGCAGATGAAGCACTTCTCCGGCTGGGCCGGGGTGGTGGCGCTGGCGCTGCTGCAGATCCCGATCGTGATTCGCACCACGGAGAATATGCTCAAGCTGGTGCCGGACAGCCTGCGTGAAGCGGCCTACGCGCTGGGTACGCCGAAGTGGAAGATGATCTCGGCGATAACGCTGAAGGCGTCGATCTCCGGCATTCTGACCGGGGTACTGCTGGCAATTGCCCGTATCGCCGGTGAGACCGCACCGCTGCTGTTCACCTCGCTGTCGAACCAGTTCTGGAGCACCGACATGATGCAGCCGCTGGCCAACCTGCCGGTGACCATCTTTAAGTTCGCCATGAGCCCGTTTGCCGAATGGCAGAGCCTGGCCTGGGCGGGCGTGCTGATTATCACGCTGTGCGTACTGTTACTGAATATTCTGGCTCGCGTGATTTTCGCTAAGAGCAAACATTAATTTCACCGCGCTGCCCCGGCGGCGCGGGCCAAGTGAGACTAAACAGATGAGTACTTCCGCTAAGATGATTCAGGTTCGTGATTTGAACTTCTACTACGGAAAATTTCACGCGCTGAAAAACATTAACCTGAATATCGCGAAAAATCAGGTGACGGCGTTTATCGGCCCGTCCGGCTGTGGCAAATCCACCCTGCTGCGCACCTTTAACAAAATGTTCTCGCTCTACCCGGAGCAGCGTGCCGAAGGTGAAATCCTGCTGGACGGTGACAACATCCTCACCAACAGCCAGGATATCGCCCTGCTGCGCGCCCGCGTCGGCATGGTGTTCCAGAAGCCAACGCCGTTCCCGATGTCGATTTACGACAACATCGCCTTCGGCGTGCGCCTGTTTGAGAAGCTCTCCCGCGCCGATATGGACGAGCGCGTGCAGTGGGCGCTGACCAAAGCCGCGCTGTGGAACGAGACCAAAGACAAGCTGCACCAGAGCGGTTACAGCCTCTCCGGCGGCCAGCAGCAGCGTCTGTGCATCGCCCGCGGCATCGCCATCCGCCCGGAAGTGCTGCTGCTCGACGAGCCCTGCTCGGCGCTGGACCCGATCTCCACCGGCCGCATCGAAGAGCTGATTACCGAGTTAAAACAGGATTACACCGTGGTGATCGTGACGCACAATATGCAGCAGGCGGCACGCTGCTCGGATCACACCGCGTTTATGTACCTGGGCGAGCTGATCGAGTTCAGCGATACCGACACGCTGTTCACCAAGCCCGCTCAGAAGCAGACCGAAGATTACATTACCGGCCGCTACGGCTGAAAACAGGTGATGACCCTTGCCATTCTGCGGCGGCGGGCAGCCCGCGCCCGGAATGACGGAATTTATAACGCCTGTTTAAAACAGGTCTGGAGTTTACGATGGATAGTTTAAATCTGAACAAACATATCTCCGGCCAGTTCAACGCCGAGCTGGAGCATATCCGTACCCAGGTGATGACCATGGGCGGCATGGTGGAGCAGCAGCTGACCGACGCGATCACAGCGATGCACAACCAGGACACCGAGCTGGCCAACAAGGTGATCGAAGGTGACCACAAGGTCAATATGATGGAAGTGGCGATCGACGAGGCCTGCGTGCGCATCATCGCCAAGCGCCAGCCGACCGCCAGCGACCTGCGCCTGGTGATGGCGATCATTAAAACCATCTCCGAGCTGGAACGCATCGGCGACGTGGCCGAGAAGATCTGCCGCACCGCGCTGGAGAAGTTCACCCAGCAGCAGCAGCCGCTGCTGGTCAGCCTGGAGTCGCTGGGCCGCCACACCGTGCAGATGCTGCACGACGTGCTGGACGCGTTTGCGCGAATGGATATTAACGAAGCGATTGAAATTTATCGCGAAGATAAGAAGGTGGATCAGGAGTATGAGGGCATCGTGCGTCAGCTGATGACCTATATGATGGAAGATCCGCGCACCATCCCGAGCGTGCTGACCGCGCTGTTCTGCGCCCGTGCCATCGAACGCATCGGTGACCGCTGCCAGAACATCTGCGAAATCATCTTCTACTTCGTTAAAGGTCAGGACTTCCGCCACGTGGGCGGCGATCGGCTGGATAAGCTGCTGGCCGGTGAAGATGGCGGCAGCAACCCGGCGTAACCGCAGACAGGGCGCATCGCGGTGGCGAGCGCCCTGTTGCTCTTCCGGCGGCGGTGGCTGTTAAACTGACTGCTACTGCTACTGCTACTGCTACTGCTACTGCTACTGCTACTGCTACTGCTACTGCTACTGCTACTGCTACTGCTTCCCGCCTTCTGGCCTCAGGCCCTGCTCCTTTTCGCATTCTGCCCGCCCCTGACAGGTTCTGACGATCGCTTCTGCCAGTACTGGACCCGTGCGCGGTCGCCGGCGGTTATCCTTCGCCTGGTCGGGTCGTCAGATATGTCGTTAGCCTGCTAATCCCGTATACTGCGCGCACAATTGATCCTCAAGGTGTTGAATTCATGTCTGCTTCCTCCCCTGAATCGCGCGGCGTTACGCCGGGCAAAGCCATGGTCGCCGCCGTCAGCGGCTACGCAATGGACGGCTTCGATCTGCTGATCCTCGGCTTTATGCTGCCGGCCATCAGCGCCGGGCTGGCGTTGACCGCCTCACAGGCCGGTTCGCTGGTCACCTGGACGCTGATCGGCGCGGTGCTTGGCGGTATCCTGTTTGGCCACCTCAGCGACCGGCTGGGCCGCATTCGCGTGCTGACCTTCACTATCCTGATGTTTTCGCTGTTTACCGGGCTGTGTGCGGTGGCGCAGGGCTACTGGGATCTGCTGGCCTACCGCACGCTGGCGGGGATGGGGCTGGGCGGCGAGTTCGGCATTGGCATGGCGCTGATCGCCGAAGCCTGGCCGGCCAACAAACGTAACCGCGCCTCGGCGTGGGTGGGGATGGGCTGGCAGCTCGGCGTACTGCTGGCGGCGTTTATCACCCCGCTGCTGCTGGATGTTATCGGCTGGCGCGGCATGTTCCTGGTCGGGCTGCTGCCGGCGCTGGCCTCGTTTGCCATCCGCCGAGGTATGGGCGAGCCGGAGGCCTTTACCCGCCACGTTGACGTCAATCAGGGGTTATCCTTTGCCACCCGGCTGAAGCTGCTGTTTGCCGACCGGGCCACCGGTAAGGCCAGCATCGGCATCTTTATCCTCTGCTCGGTGCAGAACTTCGGCTACTACGGGCTGATGATCTGGATGCCGAGTTACCTTTCCAGCCAGTTCGGTTTCTCACTCACTAAATCGGGCCTGTGGACGGCGGTGACGGTGGTCGGTATGACCTTCGGCATCTGGCTGTTTGGCCTGCTGGCCGACCGCTTCGCCCGCTGGAAGATTTTCCTGATTTATCAGATTGGTGCGGTGGTGATGGTGGTGGTCTACGCCCAGCTGCGTGACCCGACGGTGATGCTGTTTACCGGTGCGCTGATGGGGCTGTTCGTTAACGGCATGATCGGCGGCTATGGCGCGCTGATCTCCGACACGTACCCGGTGAAGGTGCGCGCCACCGCGCAGAACGTGCTGTTTAACCTCGGGCGCGGCGTCGGCGGCTTCGGCCCGCTGGTGATTGGTCTGCTGGCCCTGCACTACTCCTTTGTGGCGGCGATCACCCTGCTGGCGCTGATCTACCTGCTGGATATCGTCGCCACCCTGTTCCTGCTGCCGAAGAAACAGGGCAACGACGAGGACAGCCTGGGGGCGATTGGCTGAGCCCGCTCTGCAGACGGACTGAACGCGGCGACGTTCAGTCCGTCTGCAGATGCGGCAGGCCGGATGGCGGTTCAGCCCGCCAGTGGAGGCAGCCGGCAGGAACATTCACCGCCGGGTAAGGTATTCAGCTGACCAGCGGGCGCACCGCGTCCAGATAGTGACTGAGCAGCGCCTGCATCTCCACCACCGGCTGGGTATCCGCCTTTTCACGCATCAGATAGATGCCCACCGACAGATTAGGGCTGCCGGTGGTGGTCTGCAGCGGCTGCAGGCCGTACTGCGCAAAGTACCCCGCCATGCAGCGCGGATAGGTGAGCAGAATACCGTCCGAGTCGTTGACCATATCCACCGCCGCCATCAGCGAATTGCTTGACCAGATCACCCGCTCGGCCAGGTGCAGCCGGTTGCGCAGCGTGCGCTTGGCCTGCATATCATCCATCATATGCTGATAGCGACTCTCGTCCGGCGTCAGCTCGACCAGGTTGTAATCCAGCAGCTCGTGCGGTTCGATCGGGCGGCCCAGCAGCGGGTGGCCGCTGCGCACGTAGTAGCTGTCGCGGGTGGTGAACAGCGGCAGGAAACGGATCCCCGCCCCCGGGTTCAGCCCCTGGATCTCATGGCCGATAAACAGGTCGATATCGCCGCCGAGCAGCAGATCCATCAGCCGCAGATGGTTGCCGAGATCGACGTGGATATTCACCCCGGGATGGCGGCTGCGGTAGGCGTTAAAGCTGTCGCGCACGAACATCACCCACCAGGCGTGGCCGGTGCCCATGCGCAGGCTCTGCGTCTGCCGCGCCTTGATCGAGGCCAGCTTTAGCAGCGTGTTGTCGTAGATACGCTGCATCATCTGCGCCTGCTCCAGCAGCAGTTCGCCAAATTCCGTGGTTTTCACCCCGCTGGAGGTGCGCTCCAGCAGCGGCACGCCGAGATTCTCCTCCAGTTTCTTCATGTTATGGGTCAGCGTCGGCTGGCTGAGGCAGAGCTTGTTTGCTGCATGGCTCACATTTTGAAACTTCGCTACTTCGATAAACTGCCGCAAAATTTTGTCCACGATCATAATTTCCCGCAGTGGTATAGAAAGTTTCTATAGCGTAGCGCAAATTATCGATTTCCTTCGATAGCAGGCTTTCGCTACTTTTCTTCTCAGCTGAGGTTCCGGCTGCTGACTGAGAGGAAGCCATGAAAAATGCGATTGCGGGTCTGTTTGCTGCCACGCTGGTGCTCTGCGCCGTGGCACGGGCGGATACGTTGCGAATGGAGTGTACCCCGAGCAAAGAGGGGCGGCAGTTCTGCAACGAGATCAAACAGCGCTTTGAAGCGCAGACCGGTCACACCCTGCAGTTTATTGAGCTGCCGCGCGCCTCTGACGAGAAGCTGTCGCTGTTTCAGCAGCTGTTCGCCGCCAAAGACGCCGGGGCGGTTGATCTGTTCCAGGCCGATACGGTGTGGATCGGCATCCTCAACAGGCACCTGCTGGATCTCACCGATGCGGTCGCGGATATTCGCGACGACTTCTTCCCGTCCGCCTGGCAGAACAACCTGGTGAACGGCCGGGTGAAGGCGGTGCCCGCGTTCCTTGATACCGGCGTGCTCTACTACCGCCGCGATCTGCTGGAAAAATATGGTGAGCAGCCGCCGCAAAGCTGGGCGGAGCTGACGGCCACCAGCGAACGTATTCAGCAGGCCGAACGTCAGCAGGGCCATAAGCAGTTCTGGGGCCTGGTGTTTCAGGGCAAAGCCTACGAGGGGCTGACCTGCAACGCGCTGGAGTGGATCGCCGGCAGCAACGGCGGCCGTATTATCGACCCCGATGGCACCATCACCGTCAACAACCCGCAGGCGGCCCGCTCTCTTGATATGGCGGCGGGCTGGATCGGCCATATCTCGCCGAAAGGCACGCTGGGCTACATGGAAGAGGAGGCGCGTGCGCTGTTCCAGAACGGCGATGCGCTGTTTATGCGCAACTGGCTCTACGCCTGGGTGCTGGCGCAGGACAGCAGCAGCCCGGTGCGCGGTAAGGTCGGGGTGATGCCGCTGCCGGCGGGTGAGGGCGGCCAGTCGGTCAATACGCTGGGCGGCTGGCAGTGGGCAGTCAGCGCGTACAGCAAAAACCCGCAGGCGGCGATTGCGCTGCTGAAAATTGTCAGCGACGCGCAGTCACAGAAGCGCGCGCTGGCGCTGCTCGGCCTCGCGCCGTCGCGCACCGCGCTGTATGACCAGCCTGAGGTGCTGGCGCAGGCCGCTTACCTCGGACAGCTGAAAACCATTTTCTCCCGGGCGGTACCGCGCCCGGCCACCCAGACCCGCCGCCAGTACGCCCAGGTGTCGCGGGCGACCTATAACGCCACCTTCAATGTATTACGCGGTAACAGCGATGGGGCCACCGCCGTTGCGGATCTTCAGCAGCGGCTGGAACGGATTAAAGCCAGAGAGTGGCGCTGAGCGCCCTGCAACCGAACCGGAGCTGACCGATGAAACCTGAAACCCATGCACTTCCCCCGCAGGCCGCGCCTGTGGCCTCCCCAGCGGTCGCCGCCGCGCGCGGCCGCCTTAACTGGCAACAGCGGCGGCGACGCGTCGCCTGGCTGCTGGTGGCCCCCGCGCTGCTGCTGCTGGCCGCCGTGGCGGGCTGGCCGCTGCTGCGCACGCTGTTCTACAGCTTTACCGACGCGATGCTCGACGCGCCGGAGGAGTACCGCTTTGTTGGTCTGCGCAACTACCTTGACCCGCTGGCGGACGGGCAGACCTTCGGCATTCTGGCCGATCCCCAGTGGTGGCAGGCGGTGGGCAACACCCTGTGGTTCAGCGCCATTTCGGTGTCGCTGGAGCTGCTGTTCGGCCTGCTGCTGGCGCTGCTGATGAATCAGCGTTTTCGTGGCCAGGGGCTGGTACGCACCGCCATTCTGGTGCCATGGGCGATCCCGACCATCGTTACCGCCAAGATGTGGGGCTGGATGTTCCACGACCAGTACGGGGTGATTAACGACCTGCTGCTGAAAATCGGCGTCATCAGCACGCCGCTGGCGTGGGTGGCAGAACCCGACCTGTCGATGTGGGCGGTGATTGTCGCCGACGTGTGGAAAACCACGCCCTTTATGGCGCTGATGCTGCTGGCGGCGCTGCAGCTGATCCCCGGCGACCTTTACGAGGCGGCGCGGGTGGACGGTGCCGGGGCCTGGCAGCGCTTCCGCCGCATTACCCTGCCGCTGATTATGCCGGCGCTGATCGTGGCGCTGATTTTCCGGGTGATGGACGCGCTCAGGGTGTTCGACCTGATCTACGTGCTGACCTCCAACAGCGAGGCGACGGTTTCGGTCTCCGGCTATGCCCGCGACCAGCTGGTCAGCTACCAGCAGATGGGCGCGGGATCGGCGGCCTCGGTGCTGGTGTTTATGATGGTGGCCGGCATTGCGGCCTGTTTTCTGCTGATCGGACGCCTGAACGGGCGGGAGAGAGCGTAATGAAACTGCATTCACGACTGACTGCTCATAACGTGTTGATTTACGGCGGTGCGGCGCTGGCCTGCCTTATCTGCCTGTTCCCGTTTTACTACGCCATCGTCACCTCGCTGCGCGGCGGCCAGGCGCTGTTCCAGGTGGCGTACCTGCCGGATGGCCTGCACTGGGATAACTACCGCAACGCGCTGCTGGAGAACGGCATGGCGCGCAGCCTGTTTAACTCGCTGCTGGTGGCGACGCTGACCGTCGGCCTCTGTCTGCTGGTGTCGATCACCGCCGCCTTTGCGCTGGCGCGCATCCCGTTTCGTGGCCGCAAGTTTCTGCTGTTCACCATTCTCTGCGTGTCGATGTTCCCACAGGTGGCGGTGCTCTCCGGCATGTTTGAGCTGGTGCGCTTTCTCGGCCTGTATGACTCGGTGGGCGCGCTGGTGCTCTCCTACACCACCTTCTCGCTGCCGTTCACCGTCTGGGTGCTGACCACCTTTATGAAGGCCATCCCGCCGGAGCTGGAGGAGGCGGCGATTGTCGACGGGGCCAGCACCTGGACCATTATCACCCGCATTTTCGTGCCGATTATGGGGCCATCGCTGGTCACCACCGGACTGCTGGCGTTTATCGGCGCGTGGAACGAATTTATGTTCGCCCTGACGTTTGTCATCTCCGGTGACAAGCGCACCGTGCCGGTAGCGATCGGCATGCTGCAGGGCGCTTCGCAGTACGAGCTGCCGTGGGGAACCATTATGGCCTCCTCGGTGATCGTCACCCTGCCGATCGTGGTGCTGGTGCTGATTTTCCAGCGGCGCATCGTCAGCGGTCTGACCAACGGTGCAGTTAAAGGTTGATGTTCTTTTTTCCTCAAGGAGTTAAGCAATGGCTACAAAAATCGTATTAGTCGGGGCAGGCAGCGCGCAGTTTGGTTACGGCACCCTCGGGGATATCTTCCAGAGTACCGCGCTGTACGGCAGTGAGATCGTGCTGCACGACATCAACCCGGCGTCGCTGGCGGTGACCGAGAAAACCGCGCGGGATTTCCTCGCGGCTGAGGATCTGCCGTTTATCGTCAGCGCCACCACCGACCGGCGCGAGGCGTTGAAAGGCGCGGAGTTTGTGATTATCTCCATCGAGGTGGGCGATCGCTTTGCGCTGTGGGATCTCGACTGGCAGATCCCGCAGCAGTTCGGCATTCAGCAGGTGTACGGCGAGAACGGCGGCCCCGGCGGCCTGTTCCACTCGCTGCGCATTATCCCACCGATCCTCGACATCTGCGCGGACGTGGCCGATCTCTGCCCGGATGCCTGGGTGTTTAACTACTCCAACCCGATGAGCCGCATCTGCACCACCGTGCATCGTCGCTTCCCGCAGCTGAACTTTGTCGGCATGTGCCACGAAATCGCCTCGCTGGAGCGCTATCTGCCGGAAATGCTCGGCACCTCGTTTGACAACCTGCAGCTGCGTGCTGCCGGTCTTAATCACTTCAGCGTGCTGCTGGAGGCGCGATATAAGGACAACGGAGCCGACGCCTACGCTGACGTGCGCGCCAGAGCGCCGGACTATTTTGCCACCCTGCCGGGCTACAGCGATATCCTCGACTATGCGCGTACCCACGGCCAGCTGGTGGAGACCGAAGGCAGCACCGAGCGCGCCTGGCTGGGCGGCCGCGACAGCGCCAAACCCTGGGCCGACCGCACGCTGTTTAAGGAGGTGCTGGCGAAGTTCAACTACCTGCCGATCACCACCGACAGCCATTTTGGCGAGTATATCCGCTGGGCCAGCGAGGTCAGCGACCATCGCGGCATTCTCGATTTCTATACCTTCTACCGCAACTACCTGGGCCACGTGCAGCCGAAGATTGAGCTGAAGATGAAGGAGCGGGTGGTGGCGATTATTGAGGGCATCCTCAGCGATTCCGGCTACGAGGAGGCGGCGGTCAATATTCCCAACCGCGGCTATATCCGCCAGCTGCCGGAGTTTATCGCGGTAGAGGTGCCGGCGATTATCGACCGCAAAGGGGTGCACGGCATCAGCGTCGATATCCCGCCGGGTATCGCCGGGCTGCTGACCAATCAGATCGGCGTACACGATCTGACCGCCGAGGCGATCCTCAACCAGTCGCGCGACCTGGTGGTGCAGGCGCTGCTGGTGGATTCGGTTAACGACAAATGCAAAGCGATCCCGGAGCTGGTCGATCTGATGATTGCCCGCCAGCGCCCGTGGCTCGACTACCTGAAGTAAACCCGTGCGCAGGGGCGGCTGCCCCTGCACAGGCTCATTGAAATCAGCAGGGGGCGTGATGGCGCAACTGACTCTGAACAAACTGCAAAAGCAGTACGGCAACCATATCCAGGTGATTAAATCGCTGGATTTACAGATTAACAGCGGCGAATTTGTGGTGATCGTCGGCCCGTCCGGCTGCGGCAAGTCAACGCTGCTGCGGATGATTGCCGGGCTGGAAGCGATCGGCAGCGGCGAGATGCTGATCGACGGCAGCCGGGTTAACGAACATACCCCGGCGGAGCGCGGCGTCGGCATGGTGTTTCAGTCTTACGCGCTCTACCCGCATATGAACGTGTTTAAAAACATGGCGTTCCCGCTGGAGATGGCCGGCGTGGATGCCGCTGAGATCGCCCGTCGGGTGAATGAAACCGCCAGCGCGCTGCAGCTGGAGCCGCTGCTGCAGCGGCGGCCGAAAGATCTCTCCGGCGGCCAGCGCCAGCGGGTGGCGATGGGGCGCGCCATCGTGCGCGAGCCGCGGCTGTTCCTGTTTGACGAGCCGCTCTCCAACCTTGACGCCTCGCTGCGCGTGCAGATGCGTATGGAGGTGGCGGCGCTGCACCGGCGGCTGCGATCGACCATTATTTACGTCACCCACGATCAGGTGGAGGCGATGACGCTGGCCGACCGCATCGTGGTGCTGAATCAGGGGCGTATTGAGCAGGTGGGTACGCCGCTTGAGCTGTATGACCAGCCGGCCAACACCTTTGTGGCGCAGTTTATCGGCTCGCCGAAGATGAACCTGATGCCGGCCACTCTGCAGCGGGCGGGGGCGGCGCAGAGCCTGGTGGCGCTGGATAACGGCAAAACCCTGCTGCTGCCGGTGGCCACCCCGCAGGCGGCGCAGGGGCAGCGCGTCAGCGTCGGCATTCGCCCGGAGCATATCCTCAGCGGCGGCGACCGCGCCTGTGAATATCAGGGCAGGGTGCTGTTCGTTGAACAGATGGGTAATGAAACGTATCTCTATCTGGATAACGGCAGCGGCGGTGAGCCGTGGGTGGTGCGCCACCCGGATCGCCTGCGGCTGACGGCGGGCGACACGCTCGGCATTCACCTGCCGGCCGAGTGCTGCTATCTGTTTGACCCTGACGGGCAGGCGTTTCCGCGCCTGCTGCCCGCACAACCTCACTAATGTAAGGCGGTAATCTGTGAATCAGTTAACCACGGCGCGCTGGTGGAAAGAGGCGGTGGCCTATCAAATCTACCCGCGCAGCTTTATGGACAGCAACGGCGACGGCATTGGCGATCTTAACGGCATCACCGCACGGCTCGACTACCTGCAGTGGCTGGGCATTGACGTCATCTGGCTCTGCCCGATGTACCCGTCGCCGAACGACGATAACGGCTACGATATCAGCGACTATCAGGGGATTATGGCCGAGTTCGGCACCATGGCCGACTTTGACCGCCTGCTGGCGGAGGTGCACGCACGCGGTATGCGGCTGATCCTCGACCTGGTGGTCAATCACACCTCGGACGAGCACCCGTGGTTTATTGAGTCGCGATCGTCACGTGATAGCGAAAAGCGCGACTGGTATATCTGGCGCGACGGTAAAGCGGGCCGTGAGCCGAACAACTGGGAGAGCATCTTCAGCGAACCGGCGTGGAAATATGATGCGGGCAGCGATCAGTACTTTATGCATCTGTTTTCGGCGCGTCAGCCGGACCTTAACTGGGAAAATCCGGCCACCCGCCATGCGCTGTACGACATGATGCGCTGGTGGCTGGAGAAGGGCATCGACGGCTTCCGCATCGACGCCATCTGCCATATGAAGAAGCAGCCGGGGCTGATGGATCTGCCAAACCCGCACGGGCTGGCTTACGTGCCCTCCTTCGACGCGCACCTTAACTTCCCCGGCCTGCTCGATTTTGTCGATGAGATGAGCGAGCAGGTGTTTAACCGCTACGACATTATGACGGTGGGTGAAATGAACGGCGCCTCGGCGGAGCAGGCCGAAGCCTGGGTCGGCGAGCGGCATCAGCGGCTGAATATGATCTTCCAGTTTGAGCACGTCAAGCTGTGGCAGGACAATCCGCCGCCCGCCGACGGGCCGGGCATCAACGTGCCGGCGCTGAAGCAGATCTTTACCCGCTGGCAGACGCAGCTGGAGGGGAAAGGCTGGAACGCGCTCTACGTCGAAAACCACGATATCCCGCGCGTGGTGTCGCACTGGGGTGATGATAAACAGTATCTGCGCGAGAGCGCCACGGCGATTGCCGCCATGTACTTCCTGATGCAGGGGACGCCCTTTATCTATCAGGGCCAGGAGCTGGGAATGACCAACACCCGCTTCGCCAGCCTGAATGATTTCCAGGATATCGCGGCGCGTAACCGGGCGATCAGGCTGCAGCAGCAGGGCGTGGCGGATGCCGATATCCTGGCGATGCTCAGCCGCATCTGCCGTGATAACTCGCGCACGCCGATGCAGTGGAGCGCGGAGCACAACGCCGGTTTCACCACCGGCACGCCGTGGCTGGCGACCAGCGTCAATTATCCGGCGATTAACGTTGCGCAGCAGCGGGAGGATAAGCAGTCGGTGCTCAGCTTCTACCGGGCGCTGATCGCGCTGCGTAAGGCCTCACCGGCGCTGGTTTACGGACAGTATCAGCTGCGGCTGGCGGAGCATCCGGCGATTTACGCCTATACGCGCAGGCAGGATCGGCAGCAGTTTCTGGTGCTGACCAACCTGAGCGGCGTGTCGCAGCAGGTCGATCCTGCGCAGCTGGCGTTAGAGGGCTGGCAGCGGGTGCTGGGCAACTACCCTGATGACGGCGAGCTGCAGCTGCTGCGGCCGTGGGAGGCGCGGGTGTACCGGCATCAGTAACGCCAGACGCAGAACGCAGGTTCCGCGTCTTTTTTACCGGGTTCCTGCGCTGGCGGCAGTCAAACCCGGCCCGTTAACGCGTTAATTCCCAGCCGCGCTCGCGCCACAGCGCGGGCAGCTGATCCAGCGCGGTAAACGGCGTCACCAGCGGGTGATCGATAACCGGATTGTGCGCGTCGGCGCAGTAGTAAAATACCGGGATGCCGGCAGCAATGCCGGCCTGTGCCCCGGCTTCGGAGTCATCCACCAGAATGCAGCGGCGGATATCCACGCCCATCTTCGCTGCCGCGTGAAACATTAACCCGGGTTCCGGTTTCCAGTGCTGAATATCATAGCCGCTGTACAGCCGGTCATCAAAATAGCGCCGCAGCCCGGTCAGCCCCAGCGAGTGCTGCATTTTCGGCACCGTACCGTTGGAGACCACGCACACCGGCACCGCTATCTGCGCCAGCAGCGCCTCTGCGCCGGCGATCGGCTGCAGCTCCAGGTCAAACAGCCGCGCCACCTCAGCGCGATACTCAGGCTCCAGCACGCTGACTGGCGTACTGAGCTGATGCTCGCGGCAGACGTCGGCGATAATGTCATACAGCTTCACGCCTTTGTATCTTTCAAACATGGTCTGCAGCGACAGTTGCGCGCCGTGGCGGGCAAAGGTGTTGACGTAGGCCTGGGTGCAGAGCAGTTCGCTGTCCACCAGCGTGCCGTCACAGTCAAAAAAGATGCAGTCGGGTGACATTCGTCCGTCCTTAACGGTGAGAAAAGAACCTTCACTTTACGCGATCGTGAATGGATTGCGACCCCGAATGCGCCGGGCCCCGGCGCCCGGCGGGCGCGAACAGTGTCAGAAAAATCGCGCATCCTTCGGGTACAGCAGATGCGCCATCTGGCGATAGCGCCCGGCCTCCTGCTGTTTTCCCTGATACTGCAGCACCAGGATCAGACTGGCGTAAACGTTATGATCCACCCGGTAGCGCAGATAGCCGCTGGCCCAGCGGCGGTACTCTTCCAGCAGGCGCGGATCGCGGCTGTCGTTAAAGGCCAGCAGCAGCGCAACGTGACGGTCATACTGCCAGCGATCCTGGTTCAGCCAGCGCTCTGCGGGCGACAGCTGCTGCAGTGCGGCGGGGTGCTGAAAGCCGCTAAGCTCCACGGCGGTCAGCTGCTGGTTGCCGCGCCAGATCAGGCCGGTCACCAGCACCAGCAGTGCGGCAAGCAGCCGTATGCCGTTTCTGAACAGCGGAACAACCCGCCGGTGCACAGGACGCCAGCGCCACGCTTCGCCGCTGGCACGTTCCGCCACGGCCAGCAGCAGTAAAAACAGCAGTGCATGGACGGTGGACATATAAAACGGCCACTCCAGCTGGGTGTGGATCAGCAGCGGCAGCAGCGACAGGCACAGTGCGGTTGCCTGCCCGGCGCGGCGGTCGCCGCGCGCACTCCGCCTGCGATCGGCGCGGCGTGCGCGTGCCAGCAGGCGCACTCCGGCGAACAGCAGGATCAGCATCGCCGCCAGTCCGCAAATGCCGCCCTCCACCCACCACAGCAGCACTTCGTTATGCGGGTGCTCGGCAATTTCAGTGACCCGGGTCGGGATGGGCTGGGTGACGCGAAAATGCTGGAAAGCGTATTCAAAGCTGCCGTAACCCCAGCCGCCGAGCGGGTGCTGCGCGATCATGCGCAGCGTGTCGATCAGCATGGTTCGGCGCGCGTGGTTAGACCCCTGGTGATCGATAACCGACAGCGTCATCTCACCCGACTGTAACAGGCAGAGCGCCGCCACGGTGCCGACGGTAATCAGCGCGACGGCCAGGCGGCTGCGCTGGCGATCGTAATGGCCGCACAGTGTAAACAGCAGCAGCGTTACCCCCGCGCCGCCGATCCACGCTGCCCGCGACTGCAGCCAGACCAGCAGCGCAGGAAACAGCAGCAGCAGGAGCATCAGCGCGGCCTGTCGCCAGCGCTCCCGCCGGGGACTGAGCAGGCGGAAGCCGGGCAGAATGGTCAGCAGCAGCGCCAGCCCCAGTCCGGTGGCGATAGCGCTGCCCAGCACGTTAACCTGCTGGAAGATCCCGCCGGGACGACCGTCGGTGGGGGGAACCCAGCTCAGCTGGGGGAGAAACAGCTGCAGCAGAACAATAAACGCCTCGGCTGCGATGAGCAGCAATACGCCGCTGAGCAGCCGCTGCAGGTGGCGCGGCGCGGTAAGCGGTAGCTGTAGCAGGGCGAAATAGCACAATACCGCCGTTGCCACGGCGGCCATCCGCAGGCTGGCTTTGTCAGCAAACTGCGCGTCGGTAAACGGCAGCGGCAGCAGCGCCAGCAGCGTAGCCAGCAGCAGCAGCATGCCGCCGGGGGTCAGGGTGAGGTGGTGACTGCGGAGCCGTTTAAGAAAAGCGAATAACAACAGCGTAGACAGCACGAAGACGGTCAGGATATTCATCGGTAACTGCAGGCCGGTTCCCCCCAGATTCGGAGTGAACAGCGTCAGCGGAAGCAGAAAGAGTAAAACGATTGAGCCATATTTTACCATGGTGAAAATTCTCAGAGTCCCTGATGAGAAGAGCCGGGAAAATAGCAGAAATCGTCCGCTATAAAATGTCGCATTGCGCGATGGGATCGTCTGACAGCCGGTTAACCCCGCCGTAAGTACTCTGTGTGGCGTAATCCCCGTCATTTGGTGCAGAACAAGGCGCAATCGGTTGCGAAAAAACCGGCTCAGACTCATCCCAAACGGACTTTTATCGGGTAGGATAGCCCCCGACATTTTTCTCCGTTCTGGAAACACACAATGACCAATCCCGGGCTGTTACAACGGATTTTTAAACTGCAGGAGCATGGCACCACCGCGCGTACCGAGGCGATTGCCGGTTTCACCACCTTCCTGACCATGGTGTACATCGTTTTCGTTAACCCGCAGATCCTCGGCGTGGCCGGCATGAATACCCAGGCGGTGTTTGTCACCACCTGCCTGATTGCCGCCTTCGGCAGCATTCTGATGGGGCTGGTGGCTAACCTGCCGGTGGCGCTGGCACCGGCGATGGGCCTGAACGCCTTCTTCGCTTTTGTGGTGGTCGGCGCGATGGGTATTTCCTGGCAGGTGGGCATGGGTGCCATCTTCTGGGGGGCGGTCGGCCTGCTGCTGCTGACCATTTTCCGCGTGCGTTACTGGATGATTGCCAATATCCCGCTCAGCCTGCGCGTCGGCATTACCGCCGGCATCGGCCTGTTTATCGCCATGATGGGGCTGAAAAACGCCGGTATCGTGGTGCCGAACAAAGACACGCTGGTGGCGGTAGGCGATCTGACCTCGCACAGCGTGCTGCTGGGGGCGCTGGGCTTCTTTATTATCGCCGTGCTGGCTTCGCGCAACGTGCACGCGGCGGTGCTGGTCTCCATCGTGGTGACCACCGGCATTGGCCTGGCGATTGGCGACGTGAAGTACGGCGGCGTGTTCTCCATGCCGGCGGGCGTCGGTGCGGTAGTGGGTGAAGTGAACCTGAAGGACTCGCTGAACGTCGGCATGGCCGGGATTATCTTCTCGTTTATGCTGGTTAACCTGTTTGACTCCTCCGGAACCCTGATCGGCGTCACCGACAAGGCCGGGCTGACCAATGAAAAGGGCACCTTCCCGCGCATGAAGCAGGCGCTGTACGTTGACAGCATCAGCTCGGTGGCCGGTTCGTATATCGGCACCTCATCCGTAACCGCCTATATCGAAAGCTCTTCCGGCGTCTCCATCGGTGGCCGCACCGGCCTGATGGCGGTGGTGACCGGTGTGCTGTTCCTGCTGGTGATGTTCCTCTCGCCGCTGGCAGGCATGGTGCCGGCGTATGCGGCGGCAGGTGCACTGATCTACGTCGGCGTGCTGATGACCTCCAGCCTGGCTCGGGTGAAGTGGGACGATCTGACCGAAGCAGTACCGGCGTTCGTTACCGCGGCGATGATGCCGTTCAGCTTCTCGATTACCGAAGGTATCGCGCTGGGCTTTATCTCTTACTGCGTGATGAAGCTGGGTACGGGTCGCTGGCGTGAAATCAGCCCGTGCGTGGTGGTGGTTGCGCTGCTGTTCGTGCTGAAAATCGTCTTTATCGACGCGCACTGAGTGATGACCGGGTGGCCTTCGCGCTGCCCGGTTTTACCAGCGTAGCCTGAACGCTGGCTCAGTCACGGGTTGACCGGGTTAACCGTTAGTGAGAGTGCGGCGTTTTTTCCGGCGGCAGGCTGGTCAGGCGCAGCATACGCGGCCCCATATTCTGCGCCAGCACGTTGATATCCTGCAGCGATTCCCAGCTCTCCTGGCCATCGAACTCCCATAACCGCAGTCGATCGGTGCCGGGGGACAGCGCACAGGACCATACCATTACCGACTCCACATCGCACAACGCCTGAATATCGGGTGAGACCGCGGAGCGTAAACGCCCGGATGCCGGGTGCAGCCGCAGCGAGTCGTTGCCTTTCTCTCCTTCTCCGGTCAGCTTGAGGATACTCTGACGCAGCGTCCACAGCTGTGTGGCAGCCTCTATCTGGTCATTCTGTGCGCGGACCCAGGCAACTTCTGCGGAGGTCAGGCACTGAAAGTAGTGCTCCAGCGTCTGGCGGCTGTGTGCCCGTACGATCTCCATATCCAGCCCGGCGCGGCTACCCTCTTCGGCCAGCAGCACACCCACCGTATTACCGGCGTAAGCAAGGCTGAAATCGGGCAGGTCGGCATCGGCAAAAGCGGGACGTCCGTCGGTGAGGGTGGTCAGTTCGGGAAGTCTGTTAATGCCGTAGATACGCAGCAACAGCTCGGCCAGCAGGGTGCGGGCGGCAAGAAAACGGCTGCGGCGGCGTTCGTCAAAGTCGTAAGCGTACTCGACTAACGCCAGCGGCAGGCGGTGTACCCGGGGTTTGCTCTGGACCAGGGTCCAGCGCGCAAAATGACTTGCCATCTGTCGCTCCGTGAAAATGGTCGGATAATCATCAGCTCCTATTGTAAGAATTTTCTTAGGTGTTTGCATCACGCAAACGCGATTGTCGACAAAATTCGGATTTATGACCGATAAAGGGGATTGACCAGGGGGCGCGGGATGCTGTCCGGCAGCCGGTTTGCGGACCTTGCTGTCGGATGATGGCAGGCTATTGAGAGGTGTGCTGTCCGCATAGCGTGATATGCGGACGGCTGCATTAGCGTTTACAGCAGGGCGTCTATTCGTACTCGGCAAGCAGCGTGGCGGTAGCGCTGAATGCACCGGGCTTAATCGCGCCTGCGGGATTTTTGATCGGCATTGCGGACATTATCCCGTCATCCTCAGCCGGGAGAGCCAGCGGCTTGTTAAGCTGCATCGGCTGGCCGCCCTTGTAAATAAGGATCCCCAGATTATCCATATCGGTTTGCAGTGTGGCATTGTTGGTGGCAAAAGAGGCGGGCGTGCCTTTGAGGGTGAGCTGTATTGTCTTACCCGTCATATCGCCCTTGCCGCAGTCGATTTTGTAGTAAAAAATCCGGGCATATTGTTTATCGTAGATTTTATCAATATTGATATTTTCGCCAAAATTGACTGCAATATCCCCGCCGTCCGGTGCTGTTACCTTACAGACGGGTGCAAGCACGGTGACCTTAATGGTTATGTCGGACTGGGCGGTCCCTGCCGCTGCGATACCGGTCCAGCCGGTGAGCAGACTCAGCATCAGTAGCATCGCGTGGTGAAGGCTGCCGCCCGCCGAACGTGGAGCGGGTGCGATTAACCCGGTTGTAAATTCAGTCATAAATCATCCTGAAATCGACGCTGGCGTGGTAAGCGCCCGCTTTTAGTGGGGCGGGCGTTCTGACGGGCGTAACCGTCCAGCTCAGTTGATCCTGGCCCGGTGAGAGCAACAGCGGTATTGCGCGCTGGTTAAGCGGCAGAAGCCGGCCGTGGCTGTCACTCAGCCGCAGTGCCAGGCCGCCCGTGCCCTTTACCTGCACGTACTCAGGGACATCCGCGTCGCTGTTGCCAGAAAAGTAAACCGAAACGGCGGGCTGCATACTGCTCCATGTCAGCGCGCCGGTGCGGGGATCGCGCACGGCAGAACGGCCACGTACGCACTCTTTCAGCATTAGCTTAAACGTGACCGGGGTGGCGCGATCGCCTGGATGCAGCAGCTTTGCACTGTCGGTGTTGCCGAGTTCGATGGTCTGATGCAGGCTTTCCATCTCCAGCCTGCAGGCGCTTTCCGTCAGCGATCCGTACACCTCGAGCGTGCCGCTCATCTCATCCTGAACCCGGGTCTCATCCGCCCGGACGGAGGCGATGTTAAGCCCGCCCGCCATCGCGGCCATCAGGGCCAGCGTTTGACATCCGGCGGCTCGCCTGCACGCCTGCAAAAAGAGTCCGCTTATCCTGTAATGCATCTCCCGTCTCCCTGTGGGTGCGGTGAAACAGAGTGGCCTTAGCTGCCTGATTTGCCCGTCTGGACGTGGCAGCTGTTACCGGTGCAGGTAAAGCTCAATGCCGGACGGCCGCCGTAATCATCGACAAAGGTCAGCACCGGGCTGCTACCCAGCTGGCTGGCTGAAACGTTCAGTTCGCCACTGCTTTTAGGCGCGACCATCAGCGGCCTGAAGTTATCCAGCCCCTTACCGTGGCTGCTGGCCGCACCGTCAATCAGCGTGATGTAGTAGCCGGTGGGGTTATTCACCACGTAGCGATCGCCCTGGCGGGTCAGCGTCAGCTGTTCCTGAGGGCGCGGCGCGTTTTGCTGCTGGCGCAGCGTGGCGGGGCGGTAAAACAGCTTGATGCGCGTCTGCAACGCAATCTGCAGCGTGTTGGCCTTTTCGCTCTTTGGTGGGATCTCGCGCAGATTAAAGTAGTAGAGGGTTTCACGATCCTGCGGCAGCGTACTGGCTGCCGGCAACGCCTGCAGCCTGACCTGACTCTTGCTGCCCGGTTCCACGCGCTGCAGTGGCGGCAGCACCGTTAACGGCGACGCGATTTTTTTGCCCTGCGCATCTTCAATCCACGCCTGCGCCAGGTAAGGCAGCTTCGGGTTCTGATTACTGATGCTCAGGCTGACCGACTTCGCGTTGCCGTCAAACACCACACGGGTTCGGTCCAGAGCAATGGCGGCTGTTGCCTGTTGGGCGGCCAGCGCGCTGGTGAAGATCGCCAGCGCTACGATTTTTTTGGTAAACATGGAAACTCCGTTACTGATTAATATGTTAAGTGCTTAATTTTTATCTGGTGCGTCTGCACCTGCGGCGGGCAGATGGCAGGGTAGCAGCAGCATCTGGCTGAGCATGTCTTCTGGCAGGGGATCGGGGAGGCGTATTTCGCACTGCGTTTTGCCCTCCCAGCGTACCAGCATGGTTTCACCCGCTTTGATTCCACTCAGGTAAGCGCTGCCGCCGTCGTTAACCAGCCCGATATCCTGCCGGCGGGCGTTGACTACCGTGGCACCAAACGGCGGCGTGCTGCCGTCTGGCAGCTTGATGGTCGCCATCGCTTTGGCACCGGAAATCACGTTGAACTGGCGATAGCCAATCGCGCCTTCGGTCAGCGTGGCCTGCACCACAGAGGTCAGCGCTTCGGCGTTGTCGCCCAACTGGTCGAGATCGATGCGTGCGCTGTTGCGGTAATAGCTGCTGACGTCAGCCACTACCGCCTTCCCGAAGTAATTGGTGTGCACGTTGCTGCCGTAGCCCTGCACCGGGATGTCGCTCACGCCGTCGGTATCCACCAGCAGTCGGGTGCCACCCGTAATGTTGTTGCGGTGCAGCGCACCACCTCTGGCGGTGAGCGTCATGCCGCCCTGGGCCGTCAGCCCCAGGGCGGTGTAATCGTCCTGGTTATAACTGGCGTTAGCGCTGACGTGGGCGATATCGCCGTCGTGATTCCAGAAGCCACTCAGACGCGTGCCGCGACGTGCGTTACCGGCACTCAGCGAGTAGTTATCGTTGCGGTTCAGCCGGTCGTTCCAGGTCAGATTCTGGCTGTTGTCCTTACCAGCAAGGTTCATGTTGTAGCCAATGGTGCTGCTATCACCCCATGGAATGGAGAGCGAAAGATACATGCCGTCATCATTGCGCTGGTTATAGCGGTTGCGGTAAGCCGAAAGTGACAGGCTGACCGAGCGCAGATTCCACAGGTCGAAGTAGCGTGACAGCATCAGGTTGTAACGATCGTTAGCCGGCCTGTCCCAGTAAGTCTGATGCGTCCAGGT
Source organism: Erwinia sp. B116 (assembly GCF_002865965.1). Lineage (NCBI taxonomy): Bacteria > Pseudomonadati > Pseudomonadota > Gammaproteobacteria > Enterobacterales > Erwiniaceae > Erwinia > Erwinia sp. B116. The sequence continues at coordinate 161,173 of NZ_JRZZ01000005.1, read as the reverse complement.
GAAGTACGACGACAGTCCGAGGTCGCGGAACTGCTTATTCAGCGTGATGGTGTACATCTGCTTGCCCTTACCGCGACGCTCACCACCGCTTTTCACGTCAAGGTACTCTGACATGCTCATATAGTCCTCCTGCGAGAAGCGGTAGCCGGCAAAGGTGATCTGGCTGTCATACTCGTCGAAGGTTTTCGCGTAGCTCAGGCGGTAGGAGCCCCCGCTCAGCGTCTTACCCTGATGCGGTAGCTGTGCCCATGACTGGGTGGCATCCAGCGACAGGGCGCCAAGGAACAGCAGGTCACGGCCAACGCCCAGCGACAGCGCGTGATATTTTCCGCCGCTGATACCGCTGCCATAAAGTGACCAGCCGTTGCTGACCCCCCAGGTAAACTCACCGGCACCAAACATCGGCCCGTTAGTACGGTGTTTCCAGTCTGAGGGTTTACCGCTGGCGACGCTGTAGCGGATAGTGCCCGGGCGAGCCAGATAGGGAATGCTCGCCGTATTGACGGTAAATGCCTGCACGCTGCCATCCTGCTCTTCCACGCGCACGTCCAGCTGGCCGGTGACCGCATCGCTCAAATCCTGAATACGAAACGGACCCGCCGCGACCTGGGATTCATACAGCACTCTGCCCTGCTGGCTGATGACCACTTTGGCATTGGTTCGCGCCACCCCGGTGACTTCAGGTGCGTAGCCGCGTAAATTCGGCGGCAACATATTGTCATCAGAACGCAGGCTGGCGCCGGTGTAACGGAAGCTGTCAATCAACCGCATATCAAGGTAATCCTCTCCCAGCGTCAGCTTTGACCGCAGCGAGGTCAGCGCACGCCAGGCGTAATAGCGGCTCCAGTCAAACGAGTGGTTTGATGAGGCGTTTGCCAGACCGCTCTGGCGATCGGCGCGGCCCTGCCAGTCGGCACGCAGACGCCAGGCCCCGAGGTTGGCACCCAGCGTACCGTTGCCGCTGATGTTAAGCTGACGGCTACCGTGGTGCTGTCTTTGTTGCTGAACGTTAAGGTTATAATCAAGCAGCAGGCCGGGAATGCCGTTGTCCCAGCTGGAAGGGGGATCCCAGTCGTCACTGGCATATTCCAGCCACGCCTGCGGAATACTGATATAGAGTGATGAGGTGGCGAGATCGCCGTTCACCTGCAGTCCTTTCAGGCTGTCTGGCTCAAGACATTGATTCTTCATCCATTTAAGATTTTTTATCACGCCTTCTTTCAGGCCGAACTTTCTGACCAGTTCAGGCGTCAGGCAGGCAACGCTCGATTTGTCATCCTGGCTGTTGGCCATAAAGGTCACCGGCATTTCTGCCAGGCTGGTTTTGTTAACCTGTACCGACATGGTGTAATCGCCGGGCATAATATAGCCCTTACGCGAGAACTGACTCAGATCAACATTTTTACGGTCGTTAATATCCAGAACGTCCATGTTGAACTGAATGTCGTCACTGGCGATTAAGTACCCTGGGAAAGACAGCGCCAGCGCAATGAAGGCGGCTAATATATTTTTCCGCTTCAGCTTCCTTGCTGATAATTGTTTCATCATGAACCTGTTTTTTGTTTTTTGGTATGAAACGTCACGGGTTGAAGTCTGGACAGTTAAAAATAATCCAGTCTGAAACGGATAGTGGCAAAATAATCACCGGCAATTAACGGTTGCTGATTTCTTACAGGCGTCAGGAAATAGCGCAACTGCATTTGATCAGGTGAAACAGTTTGTACAGGAAGTGCTTTGCCGGTGGTGGCAATGTTTCCGGCATCATCGCCTATCTGCAGCGCCACGCCTGAGGCTGTTCCCTGCAGTGTAAAGAGTGAGCCGCGACCACTCCCCTCAAAAGTTGTCTGAAATCCCTTCAGCTGCCTCTGACGGGCATCCGTGTGATCCAGCATGCAATGGATTAAATGAATCGTAAAACGCTGTGGGGTACCTCTTCCCAGGCTGGCCAGAGAGGAAACGGGCAGCGTACCAAGGCTGATACTCTGCTGCAGGTCTTTCATGGCAATGGTACAGGCGCTGTTAATAATTGTGCCCTGCATATTCACCGTTCCCTCTTCCTGCTGGGTAGCCATGGCCAGAGGGCAAAGTGACCAGACCGCCAGCATGAGTGGTGCAATACAGAAAGTGTTGCTCAAGATGAAAGACATAACCGCGTCCTGTGACAGTATCAACGTGCGGGTTGTGGCCGCACGTTGTAATTCAACGGCTAAAACTTATTCGTAAGCCATCTGGAAGTTGGCAACAGCGGTGAAATCGCCTGGGGTGATACTGGGTGATGAAGATTTGGTCGCCTGAACATAGGCTTTGAAATTCAGCGTCTGGTCACCGGCCAGCTTAACTGACTGACTGGCGCTGCCGAGGTTAAGTTTTGTTCCGGACTGATCTTCGAACATGATACCGGCATCAGAAGAGTTGCCGGTTAAGGCCAGCATTTTACTGTCTTCTGCAGCCGCGTTACCCGTGAAGGTGACCGTCACGTTATTTTTCTTGGCCGTTTCGCCAAACTCACAGTTTTCCAGTTTGATGTTGATGTCAACCGGCGTTGAATGCTTGCCTGTTTTCAGCATCGCATTGGAGATGGCACCCAGCTGAATATCTTGTTTTAGTGACTCATTGGCGATAGAGCAGGGAGCATCAATAATAGAGCCGCTGAATGAGATCTGGCCACCGCCCTGGTTGGCTGCCTGTGCCATGGAGAGAGAGCCAAAAGTCATGGCCGCGGCCAGCATGATTTTATTCAGTTTCATTTAAAATGTATCCTTACGGTGATGTGTTAAGTCTGTTCAGAAAAATGCGCCCAGGGGTAATAACTGCCAGAGATTACTCAGTTATTTACCCAGGGATTCCCCTGAAAAAGTCAATTCATATTGAACGGGATAGAAACAGTGAGTGGACAATATAAAATCAAGGTGGTTGATTTTTATATTGGTGTTTGGCTCTCAACTATCCCGCAGCGTAGTTAATGAGCCAACGCGCTGAATTCTTACACGATCCGGTTTCTATTACAAGACTCAATACTTAACGTCCGGGCGTCTTTATTATACTTCGATATTAGTATTAAATTTTAAGGGGTTTATTTTTATATAATATCGCAGTAATGATTATATTTTTTTGTGGCAGATTAAAATATCGCAAAATACGCCACCTGGCTTTAATCATCCACAAATCGGGCTATTCCCTCAGATGATCTGGCACTGATGGTTTACTGCATCACGGGTGAGGATATCAGAGGAAGGATCGCCGCTGAGTAAGGCGTTCGCAAAGGTCACCAGGCTGCCCACGTTACTGGCGCTTCCTGTCTTAAGCGGGGAACCGCCTGTGCGCCTGTGCGGCAGAGCACAGGCGCAGGAAGGAGGATTATTTGCCGATGCAGAAGCTGGAGAAGATGCGCCCGAGCAGATCGTCAGAGGTAAATTCCCCGGTGATTTCGCTCAGCGCCAGCTGGGCGACCCGCAGCTCTTCCGCCAGCAGTTCGCCGGCACGGGCACCCAGCAGCTGATCTTTGCCCTGCAGTAAGTGAGTGGCCGCTAACTCCAGCGCCTGCAGGTGGCGACGACGGGCGAGGAAGCCGCCTTCCATATTACCGGAGAAGCCCATGCTCTCCTTAAGGTGGCTGCGAAGCACCTCAACGCCGTCGCCGGTGCGGGCCGACAGGCGAATCAGTGAGTGACCATTTACTTCACTCAGCCCCAGCGCTTCGCCGGTGCTGTCGGCCTTATTGCGCACCACGGTGATCGGCAGGCTGTCCGGCAGGCGGGCGATAAAGTCCGGCCAGATCTCCGCCGGCCCGGTGGCCGCCGTGGTGGTGCCGTCCACCATAAACAGCACGCGATCCGCCTGTTCGATCTCGTTCCAGGCGCGTTCAATGCCGATACGTTCCACTTCGTCACTGGCGTCACGCAGCCCGGCGGTGTCGATAATATGCAGCGGCATGCCGTCGATATGAATATGCTCGCGCAGCACGTCGCGGGTGGTGCCGGCAATGTCGGTAACGATGGCGGCTTCACGACCGGCCAGCGCGTTGAGCAGGCTGGATTTGCCGGCGTTCGGTCGCCCGGCGATCACCACCTTCATCCCTTCACGCAGCAGGCTGCCCTGGCGTGCTTCGGCGCGCACGCCGTCAAGTTCACCGATCACCGCATTCAGCTGCGCTTCTATTTTACCGTCGGAGAGGAAGTCGATCTCCTCATCCGGGAAATCAATAGCCGCTTCCACGTAGATGCGCAGGTGAGTAAGTGCTTCCACCAGACCGTTGACCCGCTGCGAAAATACCCCCTGTAGCGAGTTAACGGCTGAGCGTGCCGCCTGTTCGGAACTGGCGTCAATCAGGTCGGCAATGGCTTCCGCCTGCGCCAGGTCCAGTTTGTCGTTAAGAAATGCGCGCTCAGAGAATTCGCCAGGGTTGGCAATGCGCAGCCCCGGCAGCGCCACGATGCGCTTCAACAGCAGGTCGAGGATCACCGGGCCGCCGTGCCCCTGTAGCTCCAGCACGTCTTCACCGGTAAAGGAGTTGGGACCGGGGAACCACAGCGCAATTCCCTGGTCGAGCACGCTGCCGTCGGCGTCACGGAACGGCAGGTAGTCGGCGTAGCGCGGCTTCGGCAGCTTGCCCAGCAGCAGCTGTGCCACCTCTGCGGCCTTCTGACCGGAAATACGCAAAATACCGACGCCGCCGCGGCCTGGCGGCGTCGCCTGGGCGACGATTGTATCGCTGTGGCTCATGTTGAATTCTCTTTCGGATGCAAAAAAAAAGGCGGTCATAATGACCGCCTTATTGTACTCACTGTGCCTGTCCGGGTCGATGCTGACCGTTTACGCCGGCAGGTAACAGCGAATTACGCCTTCTTCTTGTCGCGGCTGTGCAGACCGCGTTTTTCCAGCCCGCGGTAGATCAGCTGCTGCTGCAGAATGGTCACCAGGTTGCTGACGATGTAGTACAGCACCAGGCCAGACGGGAACCACAGGAAGAACACGGTGAAGATCACCGGCATAAAGGTCATGATCTTCTGCTGCATCGGATCGGTGACGGTGGTCGGCGACATCTTCTGAATGAAGAACATCGTGATACCCATCAGGATCGGCAGGATGTAGTACGGGTCCTGTGCAGAGAGGTCATGGATCCACAGCGCGAACGGCGCGTGACGCAGTTCCACCGAACCCATCAGCATGTAGTAGAGGGCCAGGAAGATTGGCATCTGGATAACCAGCGGCAGGCAGCCGCCCAGCGGGTTAACCTTCTCGCTCTTGTACAGCGCCATCATCTCCTGACTCATGCGCTGTTTATCGTCGCCTAAACGCTCACGCATCGCCTGAATTTTCGGCTGCAGCATGCGCATTTTCGCCATCGAGGTGTACTGCGCCTTCGTCAGCGGGTACATGATACCGCGCACGATAAAGGTGATAACGATAATCGAGAAGCCCCAGTTGCCGATAAAGCTCTGCAGGAACTTCAGCAGCTTAAACAGCGGCTGGGAGATAAACCACAGCCAGCCGTAATCCACGGTCAGATCCAGGTGTGGTGCCACAGCAGCCATTTTGTCCTGAATTTCCGGGCCCACCCACAGGGTGGCTTTCAGCTCCTGCTGAGAACCCGCCGCGATGGTCACCGGTGCAGATTTATAGCCGATCGCCGCAATGCCGTTACCAAGGTTGCTGGTGTAAAGGGTGTTGGCACCGGCAGTCTGCGGTACCCAGGCGGTCGCGAAGTACTGCTGCAGCATCGCCACCCAACCGTTGTTGGTGGTGGTGCTCAGGTTTTCGTTGTCGCTGATTTTGTCGAACTTGTACTTCTCGTAGTTGGTCTCACTGCTGGAGTAAGCCGCGCCACGGAAGGTGTGCAACGCAAAGTTGTTGCTGCCGGTATCGCGATGCTTAGGCAGGTCGATAGTCTGCTTCAGCTGACCAAACATCGACACTTCCAGCGGCTGCTGGCTGGCGTTATTGATCTGATAGTCGACGCTGATGGCATATTCGCCACGCTTCAGCACGAAGGTTTTGGTGTAAACCGCGCCGTTTTCAGCGGTAAAGGTCAACGGAATACGCAGTTCGCTCTGGCCATCGGCCAGCGTGAAGCTTTCCTGCGCGCTGGTGTACAGCGGGCGGGCACCGTTAGCCGGGTTGTCCGGGCCGTTACGACCGGTCAGGCCGCTCTGCGCCTGATACTGGAAGGCCGGGGTGTTTTCCAGCAGCAGGAACGGCTGGTCAGAACCCAGGGTATCCGGGTAGGTCAGCAGCTGCGCCTGTTCGATATCGCCACCGCGGGTATTGATATGCAGTGACAGGACATCTGTCTTCACGGTAATAGTTTTGCCCTGGCCGCTGGCGGGTACTGCCTGGCTGGCGGTATCACCCGCTGCACTGGTCGTGTTCTGGGTAGTCTGGGTCTGCAGTGGCTGCGGAGCGTGGTCCGTCTGCCAGGCTTGCCAGATCATGAAGGACACGAACAGAAAAGCGATGAGGAAAAGATTGCGTTGCGAATCCATCGTTAATGTTCTCAGTTATCGTCGGTTTTCGGCGGCACCGGGTCGTCGCCACCCGCATGAAGAGGGTGGCATTTTAATATGCGTTTCATCGTCAACCAACTGCCTTTTAACACCCCAAACCGTCGCAATGCTTCAATGCCGTATTGCGAACAGGTGGGGTGAAAACGGCAGTGGGGGCCTAACAGCGGGCTGATTACGCGTTGGTAAACGCGAATCAGCCCGATCAGGAGCCGCGAGCCAGGCGACAATGACGACGCCATAGTTTCTCCAACGCTTCCGTCAACGCATGGTTATCCAGGTCGGCCACTCCTTTTTTCGCCACGATGACAAAATCCATGGCGGGGAGTTCGTGTTGACGCAGACGAAAGCTTTCGCGGGTCAATCGCTTGATCCGGTTACGTTCATGCGCGCGTTTCACGTGTTTTTTGGCGACGGTAAGACCGATGCGGGGATGCCCCAGCTGGTTCAGGCGGCCGAGAATGGTGATTTGCGGCGTGCCAGCCCGTTGTGGCTGCTGGAAGACGAAAGTGAAATGAGTGGGAGTTAACAAACGTAACTCCCTGGGAAATGCGAGCTTAACCACTCAGCGGTTAGCTTTTGTTACTTAGAAACGGTCAGACGAGAACGGCCTTTAGCACGACGACGTGCCAGAACCTGACGACCATTTTTATTTGCCATACGAGCACGGAAACCGTGTGAACGGTTGCGCTTCAGTACGGACGGTTGAAAAGTGCGTTTCATGGCGATTTCTACCTAAACTTGAAAAATTTCACTTGGTGACGCGTTAACCGGTCCGAAAACTGACCCGACGCCTCAGTGTGTCTTTAATAAAGAGGCGGGATTGTAATAATTGTACAGTCCGGAGTCAATTTACTTCGCGCAAAAGCACGTCATGATTGCCCGTAGTGGCTCGCAAAACTATCCAAAAAGGGCAAGGCGCAACATACCGGGGCAAGAATTATACGGCCTCCGCTACAAAGCGCAAGGATCGTGCAGGATCTTCCGGCGATCCGTTGCCGGTGCCACTGCCGCAATAGCGTGACGGCAGCCGAATTTTTTCCGCAATTACCACGATCGCTCCCCCCTTTTGTCACAGGTAGCGTAAACTTATCCCCGCCGTAACAGCCTGTGGATAAATTGGATCAAAACTGTGTAGAAAGTGAAGATCTCTGCGGCGCTTTGCGCTATGATCCGCCCTTCCGCTAACGATCCTCCAGGACGTCACCCCGCGATCCCCATGTACAGGGGTGGGTGCAGGCCCCTTTCACTGGAACAGCAGCTTCAGCCTTGAAGGGTGTAGCGGAGTAACCGCATATAGCGGTTCGCATGCGACTCATCAGCATGCGTCAACAATGATGAAATTATCGCTTCAGTGTTTTTTCTTATCGAATTTTTTCGAGTGGAGTCCGCCGTGTCACTAACGCTCTGGCAACAGTGCCTTGCCCGCTTGCAGGATGAGCTCCCTGCCACAGAATTCAGCATGTGGATACGCCCACTGCAGGCCGAACTGAACGACAACACGCTGGCCTTATATGCCCCAAACCGTTTTGTGCTTGACTGGGTTCGGGATAAATACCTGAACAACATCAACGGTCTGCTTAACGAGTTTTGTGGCGCTAACGTGCCCTTACTGCGTTTCGAAGTCGGCAGTAAGCCGGTCGTCCAGCCCGCTGCCCAGCGGGTGCTGGCCAGTGCGCAGAGCAGCGCACCGCTGCAGGGTCACCGCCCGGCGCCGGCACGCCCAAGCTGGGACAGCATGCCTGCCCCGGCGGAGCTGTCGTACCGCTCGAACGTTAACACCAAACATAACTTCGACAACTTCGTTGAGGGTAAATCGAACCAGCTGGCGCGCGCGGCGGCGCGCCAGGTGGCTGATAATCCGGGCGGCGCGTATAACCCACTGTTCCTTTACGGCGGCACCGGCCTCGGTAAAACCCACCTGCTGCATGCGGTGGGCAACGGCATTATGGCGCGTAAGCCGAATGCCAAAGTGGTCTATATGCACTCCGAGCGTTTTGTGCAGGATATGGTGAAGGCGCTGCAGAACAACGCGATTGAAGAGTTCAAACGCTACTACCGTTCGGTGGATGCATTGCTGATCGATGACATTCAGTTCTTTGCCAATAAAGAGCGCTCGCAGGAGGAGTTTTTCCACACCTTCAACGCGCTGTTAGAGGGCAATCAGCAGATCATTCTGACCTCCGATCGCTATCCGAAAGAGATCAACGGGGTGGAAGATCGTCTGAAGTCGCGCTTTGGCTGGGGGCTGACCGTAGCGATCGAACCGCCGGAGCTGGAAACCCGCGTGGCGATCCTGATGAAAAAGGCCGATGAGAACGACATTCGTCTGCCGGGCGAAGTGGCCTTCTTTATTGCTAAACGCCTGCGATCCAACGTGCGTGAGCTGGAAGGGGCACTGAACCGGGTGATTGCCAACGCCAACTTTACCGGCCGTGCGATCACCATCGATTTCGTGCGCGAGGCGCTGCGCGATCTGCTGGCGCTGCAGGAGAAACTGGTGACCATCGACAATATTCAGAAGACCGTGGCTGAATATTATAAAATTAAGGTGGCTGACCTGCTCTCCAAACGCCGCTCGCGTTCCGTGGCCCGCCCGCGTCAGATGGCGATGGCGATGGCGAAAGAGCTGACCAACCACAGCCTGCCGGAAATCGGTGATGCTTTCGGGGGTCGTGACCATACCACCGTGCTGCATGCCTGCCGTAAAATTGAGCAGCTGCGCGAAGAGAGTCATGACATTAAAGAAGATTTCTCAAATCTAATCAGAACATTATCTTCCTGACTATGAAATTTATTGTAGAACGTGAGCAGTTACTCAAACCCTTACAACAGGTCAGCAGCCCGCTGGGCGGACGCCCGACTCTGCCGATCCTCGGTAACCTGCTGCTGCAGGTGAATGACGGCACGCTGCTGTTAACCGGGACCGACCTGGAAATGGAAATGGTCGCCCGCGTGGCACTGACCCAGGATCACCAGCCAGGTGCCACCACGGTGCCGGCGCGTAAGTTCTTTGATATTTGTCGCGGCCTGCCGGAAGGCGCCGAGATCACGGTGATGCTGGATGGCGAAAGAATGCTGGTGCGCTCCGGCCGCAGCCGCTTCTCGCTCTCCACCCTGCCCGCCAGCGACTTCCCGAACCTGGATGACTGGCAGAGTGAGGTCGAATTCACCCTGCCGCAGGCGACCCTTAAGCGGCTGATCGAAGCGACGCAGTTCTCAATGGCCCATCAGGACGTGCGCTACTACCTGAACGGCATGCTGTTCGAAACCGAAGGGGAAGAGCTGCGTACCGTAGCCACCGACGGCCACCGTCTGGCGGTGTGCTCAATGCCGGTGGGGCAGCCGCTGCCGAACCATTCGGTGATCGTGCCGCGTAAAGGGGTGATTGAGCTGGTGCGCCTGCTGGACGGCGGCGACACGCCGCTGCAGGTGCAGATCGGCAGCAACAATATCCGCGCCCACGTCGGTGACTTTATCTTTACCTCGAAGCTGGTTGACGGCCGTTTCCCGGATTATCGCCGCGTATTGCCGAAAAATCCGGATAAAACCCTCGATGCCAGCTGCGACCTGCTTAAGCAGGCCTTCTCGCGTGCCGCAATCCTCTCTAACGAGAAGTTCCGCGGCGTACGCCTCTATATCAGCGAAAATCAGCTGAAAATTACCGCCAACAACCCGGAGCAGGAAGAAGCGGAAGAGATGCTGGACGTCACCTACGGCGGCACCGATCTGGAAATCGGCTTTAACGTCAGCTACGTGCTGGACGTGCTCAACGCGCTGAAGTGCGAAAACGTGCGCCTGCTGCTGACCGATTCGGTCTCCAGCGTGCAGATTGAGGATGCAGCCAGCCAGTCGGCGGCCTATGTTGTCATGCCGATGCGCTTATAAGCGGCCTGGCCTGCCATTTTCGTCCGGGCAGCGCTCAAACACCTTACGTAGCTGGGTACGCTATGGGTTTTGCGCGCTGGCCCTACGCAAACAGGCTGCGATAGCGATGGCCGGGTTCGGTGTGATAGAGAAATAAACGGCCAGTGCGTTTAAAATACACGACATTGATTTGCTGTAGCTTTGATTTTCCTACGCATTAACGCCGGCCGGTCAACACCTTTACTCTCTGCGGAATCACTGCATTTATGGCTTTAACCCGCCTTCTGATCAAAGACTTCCGTAATATCGAACATGCGGACCTGGCACTGGCACCGGGATTTAATTTTCTGGTCGGCCCCAACGGCAGCGGCAAAACCAGCGTGCTGGAAGCTGTCTACACCCTCGGGCACGGCCGGGCGTTTCGCAGCCTGCAGGCCGGGCGGGTGATCCGCCACGAGCAGGAAGCCTTTGTGCTGCACGGGCGCATTGCCGGCGCGGAGCGTGAGGTATCGGTCGGGCTGACCAAAAATCGTAACGGTGACAGCAAGGTGCGCATTGATGGCAGCGACGGCCACAAGGTGGCGGAGCTGGCGCAGATGCTGCCGATGCAGCTGATCACGCCGGAAGGTTTCACCCTGCTCAACGGCGGGCCAAAATACCGGCGTGCCTATATCGACTGGGGCTGTTTTCACAACGAACCGGGCTTTTTCACCGCCTGGAGCAACCTGAAGCGCCTGCTGAAGCAGCGCAACGCCGCGCTGCGCCAGGTGTCGCGCTATCAGCAGATCCAGGCCTGGGATCGCGAGCTGGCCCCGCTGGCGGAGCAGATAAGCGCCTGGCGTGCGGCCTACGGCGAAGCGATCGCCGCGGATATTAACGCCACCTGCGCGCAGTTTCTGCCCGAGTTTCAGCTGAGCTTCTCCTTTCAGCGCGGCTGGGACAAAGAGACCGGTTACGCCGACCTGCTGGAACGCAGCTTTGAGCGCGATCGGGCGCTGACCTACACCGCCAGCGGCCCGCACAAGGCCGACTTCCGCATCCGCGCCGAGGGCACGCCGGTGGAAGATCTGCTGTCGCGCGGCCAGCTTAAGCTGCTGATGTGCGCACTGCGGCTGGCACAGGGTGAGTTTCTCACCCGACAGAACGGGCAACGTTGCCTGTATCTGATAGATGATTTTGCCTCTGAGCTGGATGAAACCCGTCGCCACCTGCTGGCGTCGCGGCTGAAGGCCACTCGGGCCCAGGTTTTCGTCAGCGCTATCGCGCCTGAACAGGTGTTCGATATGACTGACGAAAAGGGCAAGATGTTCCACGTGGAACAGGGTAAAATAGCGGTTCAACCTGAAGATTAAACGAGCGAGAAAAGTTGATGTCGAATTCTTATGACTCCTCCAGTATCAAAGTTCTCAAGGGGCTGGATGCGGTACGCAAGCGCCCGGGTATGTATATCGGCGATACGGATGACGGCACCGGTCTGCATCACATGGTATTCGAGGTCGTGGATAACGCCATTGACGAAGCACTCGCCGGTCACTGCTCTGATATTCTTGTTACCATTCATGCGGATAACTCTGTCTCCGTCATCGATGACGGCCGTGGTATTCCAACCGGTATTCACCCGGAAGAGGGTATCTCTGCCGCTGAAGTGATCATGACCGTGCTGCACGCCGGCGGTAAGTTCGACGACAACTCGTATAAAGTGTCCGGCGGCCTGCACGGCGTGGGCGTCTCGGTGGTGAATGCCCTGTCTGAAAAGCTGGAGCTGACCATCCGTCGTGAAGGCAAAGTGCACCAGCAGGTCTACGTTCACGGTGTGCCGCAGGCCCCGCTGAGCGTGACTGGTGAAACCGACCTGACCGGTACCCGCGTGCGCTTCTGGCCAAGCCATCAGACCTTTACCAACGTCACCGATTTCGAATATGAGATCCTGGCCAAGCGTCTGCGTGAGCTGTCGTTCCTGAACTCCGGCGTGTCGATCAAGCTGGAAGATAAGCGCGATGGTAAAACCGACCACTACCACTATGAAGGTGGTATCAAGGCGTTTGTTGAGTATCTGAACAAAAACAAAACCCCGATCCACCCGAATGTGTTCTATTTCTCTACAGAGAAAGACGGCATTGGTGTGGAAGTGGCGCTGCAGTGGAACGACGGCTTCCAGGAAAACATCTACTGCTTTACCAACAACATCCCGCAGCGCGACGGCGGTACCCACCTGGTCGGTTTCCGCACCGCGATGACCCGTACCCTGAACGCCTATATGGATAAAGAGGGTTACAGCAAGAAGGCCAAGGTTAGCGCCACCGGTGACGATGCGCGTGAAGGCCTGATTGCCGTGGTGTCGGTGAAGGTACCGGATCCGAAGTTCTCCTCACAGACCAAAGACAAGCTGGTCTCCTCTGAGGTGAAATCGGCGGTTGAGCAGCAGATGAACGAACTGCTGGCTGAATACCTGCTGGAAAATCCGGGCGATGCTAAAATCGTGGTCGGCAAAATCATTGATGCGGCCCGCGCCCGTGAAGCCGCGCGCCGCGCCCGCGAAATGACCCGCCGTAAAGGCGCGCTGGATCTCGCCGGCCTGCCGGGCAAGCTGGCGGACTGCCAGGAGCGCGATCCGGCGCTGTCTGAAATCTACCTGGTGGAGGGTGACTCTGCGGGCGGTTCTGCCAAGCAGGGACGTAACCGTAAAAACCAGGCGATTCTGCCGCTGAAGGGTAAGATCCTTAACGTTGAGAAGGCGCGCTTCGATAAGATGCTTGCCTCGCAGGAAGTGGCCACGCTGATCACCGCGCTGGGCTGCGGCATCGGTCGTGACGAGTACAACCCGGACAAGCTGCGCTACCACAGCATCATCATCATGACCGATGCGGACGTCGACGGCTCGCACATCCGTACCCTGCTGCTGACCTTCTTCTACCGCCAGATGCCGGAAATCATCGAGCGTGGCCACGTCTACATCGCGCAGCCGCCGCTGTTTAAGGTGAAGAAGGGCAAACAGGAGCAGTACATCAAGGATATGGACGCGATGGACGAGTATCAGATCGCCATCGCCCTCGACGGTGCCTCCCTGCACGCTAACGCCAGCGCCCCGGCGCTGGGCGGCGCGCCGCTGGAGAGCCTGGTGGCCGAGTTCAACAGCACGCGTAAGATGATTAAGCGTATGGAGCGTCGCTATCCGTCTGCGCTGCTGAACGCGCTGATCTACAATCCGACCCTCGGCGATCTGGCGGCACAGGCCCCGGTGCAGAGCTGGTTAGACGGCCTGGTCGCTTACCTGAACGACAACGATCAGCACGGCAGCAGCTATGCCGGCGTGGTGCGCGAGAACCGCGAACTGCATATTTTTGAACCGGTGCTGCGCGTGCGTACCCACGGCGTCGACACCGACTACCCGCTGGACAACGAGTTCGTGCTGGGCGGCGAATACCGTAAGATCTGCGCGCTGGGCGAGAAGCTGCGTGGCCTGATCGAGGAAGACGCCTTTATTGAGCGCGGCGAGCGCCGTCAGCCGATTGCCAGCTTCGAGCAGGCGATCGACTGGCTGAGCAAAGAGTCACGCCGTGGCCTGACCATTCAGCGCTATAAAGGGCTGGGTGAGATGAACCCGGACCAGCTGTGGGAAACCACCATGGATCCGGACAGCCGCCGCATGCTGCGCGTGACCGTGAAGGATGCGATTGCCGCTGACCAGCTGTTCACCACCCTGATGGGTGATGCGGTAGAACCGCGCCGCGCCTTTATCGAAGAGAATGCGCTGCGCGCGGCCAATATCGATATCTAAGCGCTAACCCGCTGTTGTTGATAATAAAAAAGCAGATCTTCGGATCTGCTTTTTTTTCGTCTCGCTTTTCCTTCATGTTAAGCGCATCGACATATTCAGATAACGTGTCGAAAAAATGCGAAAATTTCGACACGTTCTTCCTTCATGTTAAGCGCATCGACATATCCAGATAACGTGTCGAAAAAATGCGAAAATTTCGACACGTCGTTTTCATGCCCGGCATTACCTCCTATGATGACAGGAGCGCAATAATCGGAAAACCCTATGAGCTGGCACGCAGAACACCCTTACAACCGGCTTCCACCGTTACCCCAACAGGGTGACGTGCTGGAGAATATCGTTACGCTCAAGGCCTGCATCCGGGCGCGTGCCGCGCTGGCAGAGCTGAAACAGGCGGGTGAACTTCTGCCTAACCAGGGGCTGTTGATCAATCTCCTGCCGCTGCTGGAAGCGAAAGACAGCTCCGAGATCGAGAATATCGTGACGACCTCGGACAAACTGTTTAAATATGCCGCCGAAGACACGCTGGCTGATGCCGCCACCAAAGAAGCACTACGCTATCGTACGGCGCTGTACCAGGGATTCCTGGAAATTGAGCGACGTCCGCTGTGTGTCACCACCATGATTCAGGTATGCAGCATCCTGAAATCGACAGATATGGACATTCGTCGGGTGCCGGGAACGGCATTGCGCAACTCGGTGACGGGGGCAGTGATCTATACTCCGCCAGAAGGCGAAGGGGTCATTCGCGACCTGCTGGCTAACTGGGAAGCCTTTCTTCATCAGGAAGATGATATCGATCCGTTAGTGAAGATGGCGGCGGCCCATTATCAGTTTGAGGCTATCCACCCGTTTGGCGATGGCAACGGTCGTACCGGGCGTATTCTCAATATTCTGTATCTTATTGAGCAGGGGCTGCTTAGCCTGCCAATCCTCTATTTAAGCCACTATATCGTGCGTAACAAGCAGGACTATTACCGCTTTCTCATCGGTGTAACCCGCGACCAGGACTGGCAGCCGTGGATTTTATATATGCTGAGCGCCGTAGAGCACACCTCACAGTGGACCACCCGCAAAATTGCTGCCGCGAGGGAGCTGATCGAGCATACCACCGGGTATATTCGCCAGCAGCTGCCAAAAATCTACAGTCACGAGCTGGTTCAGGTGATTTTTGAGCAGCCTTACTGCCGCATCAGCAATCTGACCGACAAGGAAATCGTCAGCAGGCAAACGGCTTCCGTGTATCTGAAGCAGCTTTGCGATATCGGGGTACTGACGGAATTAAGGTCTGGAAAAGAGAAGCTGTTTGTTCACCCTAAGCTGGTAACGCTGATGACCCAGGAGAGCAATCATTTCACGCGTTACCAGCATGAGTAGCCATGCTTACACCTTTCTCAGCCCGCCCGGCTCAGGTGCGTCTTCTGCCGCGGCGTCATGCAGATCGCAGCTGCGCGGCAGCGTGGCGGCAATCAGCCCGGCAATAGTTAGCGACCCGGCCAGCACGCAGATGGCGGTGCTCTGGCCGTACAAATAGATCACCATTCCCACCAGCCACGGGCCGACAAAGCCGCCGAGGTTGCCGAGTCCGTTAATCACCCCGCGTGCGCTGCCCGCCAGCTCCGGCGAGGCCAGCCGACCGGGCATTGACCAGAACGGGCTGGTGGCCGCTTTCAGGAAGAAGCCGCAGACGATCAGCGCAATATAGGCGGCAACCACATGCTGGTGCAGCACCACCGAGGCCAGCAGCGCGGCGGCGAAGCAGAACAGTGAGATCATTACCCACTGGCGGCGCTTGCCGCTGCGGTCGCTGAACAGCGAAATGGTATAAATCCCGGCGATGGTGGCGACAAACGGCAGCACCGCCAGCAGGCCAACGCCGGTCATATTTGCCCCGGTCAGGTTGCGCAGGATGGTCGGCAGCCACAGGGTGTAACCGTAATCGCCGGTCTGGTAGAAGAAGTTCAGCAGCACCAGCTTACGCAGGCCCGGGTTGCGGAATACGTCGATAATGCGCGCTTTGCCGGGGGGCGATTTTTTCTGCCGGGCTGCCCGTTCCTGTGCCAGGGTGGTGACCAGATAGTCGCGCTCGCTATCGGGCAGCCAGCGCGCCTGCTGCGGCCGGTCGGCCACCATCAGCCACCACATCAGCAGCACAGCCCCGGAGAGCACGCCTTCAATAATAAACAGCCAGCGCCAGTCGAACGTGTTGATCAGCAGCCCGGAGAGCGGGGCGGTGACCATGCCGCCCAGCGGCGCAAACATCATCACGCAGGCGTTGGCGCGGCCCAGCTCACGCTCCGGGAACCAGTTGCCGATCATCGTCAGCACCACCGGCAGCATGCCGCCTTCGGAAACGCCGAGAATAAAGCGCAGCGCCAGCAGCTGCCAGTGATTAGTGACGAAACCGGTGGCAATGGACACCACCATCCACGCCGTCAGCGACCAGGCGATAAAGCGTTTGCCGCTGCCGTTCACCGCCGTGCGGCCCCCCGGCACCTGCAGAAACAGGTAGCCGATAAAGAAGATGCCGCTGGCGATGCCGGCCATCTGGCTGGTGATCGCCAGATCCTGCTCCATGCCGCCGGGCAGAGCAAAGCTGATGTTCACGCGATCCATAAACGACACGATGCAGGTAATCAAAATCGGCACAATCACGCGCCACCAGCGCGTTGCGGGTATCTTATTATGCATGTCGGCCCCTCACTTCGGGTTGAGATAAACCGCGCCTGCGTCAGCGGCAGGGGATCTCCCCTGGCCGTGACCTCCCTGCGCGACGGAAATTCAGCTGCTACAGGGGCTTATTAAAGAGGAATTGCAAGATTAAATCGTGACCAGGCTCACGCTGAATCGTGTTAGAAAACTGTGTTACCAACGGCGTGATCGCGGAGGGATAATCGGCGGGTGCGGGTGCGGGTGCGGGTGCGGGTGCGGGTGCGGATGCAGATGCAGATGCAATTGCTGGTGCGGGTGCTGATATGGATGCTGATGCTGGTACGGGGAGAGGCGCGTCTCCCCGCCGTCAGAGCGTGTCGCCGGCGAACAGGCGATAGGGCAGAGTGACCGACTCTTCTGTCGGCAGGTTATTGACCCTGCTGATCAAAATCTCAGTCGCCACTTTTCCCATCTCAAAGCGCGGAGTGATAACGCTGGCCAGCTTTGGCCGGGTCAGCTGGCCGATCTCAAGGCCGTGAAAGCCGACAATCGCCATCTGCTGCGGCACGGCGATCCCCTGCTGCCTGCACGCCTGCAGCACGCCAACGGCGAGGTCGTCATTGGTACAGAAAATGGCGTCCATAGCCGGATAACGCTGGCGTGCCAGCGCCATCATGTCATGGCCTGCGGAGACCGACGAGATTTTATGCGGAGTGATTCGCCCGGCGGAGAGGCCCGCCGCTGTCATGGCGTCGCGGTAACCTGCATAGCGTTGTTCGTCACGCAGATCGGCCATTGAGCCAAACCACACCGGCTTGCGGCCGCCGGCAATCAGCCGCTGCGTCATCTCGTAAGCGGCCTGACGGTTATCGAAGCCGACGTTAATCCGCCCGGCGGTGGTTGCCAGCCCCATCACCTCCGCTACCGGCACGCGTGCGCCGCTGAGGTACTTCTCAGCCCGCAGCGTATGCACCGTTTCGGTCAGCAGGATGGCGGCGACGTTGCAGGCCAGCACCGTGGCGATCTGCTCCTCTTCGCGCTGCAGATCGTATTCGTAGTTCATCACCAGCGTCTGCCAGCCTTCGGCGGCGGTAACGGACTCAATGCCCGCCAGCAGGTCGGCAAAAATCTGATTATGAAATGAGGGGATGATCACCCCAATGCGCGGCTGAACCTGGCTTATCACCTGCGGATTGTCGGCATCGCGCTGATAGCCAATCTCCACCATCACGGCGGCAATGCGTGCGGCCGTCTCTTTGCCCACCTTGTGCGGCGTACGCAGATAGCGGCTGACGGTCATTTTGGTCACATCGGCCAGCGATGCGATGTCATCTAAGGTGATACGCGGTAATTTCATGTTGTCCTCCTGCGGTTCATCAGCGGAGCCACGTGCGTCCCTGAACGGCAAAGGGGAAGCCGAACGCTTCCCCCCTGGTATCACTTAGCGCCGTCTGGCGCGGTACAGCACCAGCAGCAGGATCAGCACCACCACTACCGCGCCGCCCGGCAGGATCCACGGCTGCAGCTGCGCCAGCAACGGCGGATGGCCGCCTTTGCGCACCCAGGCCACGTCACCCGCCGTCACTTCACCGGCAGGATTGCCGTAATGCTGGCGAACATAGTTGCTGATGTCCGCCACCTGCTGATCGCTCAGCTTGTCGACGTAAGAGGGCGAGCTGAAGCCGGGCATCAGTACCTCGCCGTCGGCCGTTTTCCGCTGCACGCCAAAAAGAATGGCGGCAATCAGGTTGTTCGGGCTCTGCAGACCGGTGGCGGTGTTGTGGAACAGCGACGGATACGCCTGGTTCTGGCTGCCGGCACCGTCCGGCTGGTGGCAGCTGGCGCAGTTGCCGCTGAACAGCGCCGCGCCGTTAGTCAGGCTGTTACTGGCGGTCGCCGGGTTACGCCCGCGCACGCTGTTCTCCACGTTATCCGCCTGACCCCAGGCGTGAGCCGGGCGCGTGTCGCCCTCGTCGCGCAGCGGAGCCGTGCTCTTCAGATAGGTGGCGATCGCCTGCAGATCGTCGTCCGGCAGGTGCTGCAGACTGTTTTCCACCGCTTCCGCCATGCCGCCCGCCGCCTGATTTTTCCCGGCGGCACGGCCGGTTTTCAGGTACTGCACCAGCTCATCGTCGCGCCAGCCGCCGATACCGCTGATCGGGTCCGAGGTGATATTCGGCGCGTACCAGCTGCCCAGCGGACCGCCGGCCAGCGGTAGCGCGCTTTTCTCCTGCATCAGCACGCCGCGCGGCGTATGGCAGGTATTACAGTGCGCCAGGCCGTTGACCAGGTAGTTGCCACGGTTCCACTCGGCGCTCTGCCGGTTGTCGTACTGGTAGCGCGCGCCGTCGGCAAACAGCAGGTTCCAGAACTTCATGCTGAAGCGCAGGCTGAACGGGAACGGCAGGCGGGTCTGCGGGTTTGCCTGCTCTACCGGCTGCACGCCGTGGGTGAAGTAGTAGTAAAGCGCGT
The DNA here is from genome assembly GCF_002865965.1 of Erwinia sp. B116. NCBI lineage: Bacteria > Pseudomonadati > Pseudomonadota > Gammaproteobacteria > Enterobacterales > Erwiniaceae > Erwinia > Erwinia sp. B116. The sequence goes on along the minus strand of NZ_JRZZ01000005.1, from coordinate 141,904 downwards.
GCAGATCCTCGTCGGTCATTTTGCCGTAAGAGGTGTAAGGCATTGCCGGGTAGAGTTGTGCCCCGTCGGCGCGAACGCCGTCACGCACCGCCGCCGAGAACTGCGCCTCGCTGTAGCCGCCAATTCCGCCCTGCGCCGGGGTAATGTTAGTGGCATAAATCACCCCGATCGGCGAGGCGATGGCATAGCCGCCGGAATAGGGTTTTTTGCTGCCCGGCGCGGTATGGCAGGCCTGGCAGTCAGAGGCGATTGCCACCTGCTCGCCCTGATGCAGCAGCTTCAGATCAACATCGGCGGCCTGCAGGCCGGCCGCCGGCAGCGCGAAGGCCGCCAGCAGCAGCGCCATCGTCAGCCGCATTTTGCCTGCCTTTCGAACCGGAAAGGTCGCTGCGTCGCGGGCGATGGGTGCGCTGCACGGGGCATTAACGTCCGGTCGGCCACCGCGCCCGGCGGCATCGCGTTGCGGTTGGGTGCTACGCATCAGCTTCATACGTTCCCCCGCAGGCGGCGGGCGATATCTTCCGCGGCCTTCAGACCCAGCGCGGCCATGGTCAGCGTGCTGTTGACCACGCTGGCGGACGGGATCGCCCCGCCGCCCGGCAGCCACAGGTTTTCGTGATCGAAGGTGCGGCAGTTGCCGTCGACCACCGCGTCTTTGCCGCTGCTGCCCATAATGGTGCCGCCCATAATGTGATTGTTGGCGTTCAGCCCTTTGCTGATGGTGAACTCGCGGGCGTTAAACAGCTGGCCGATATGCTCCAGCTGCGCGTGGGAGGCCTCGGCCCCTTTGCGCACGTAGTCGCCGACGTCGTAGTAAATATCCGGGCAGGCCAGGCCGTGCGGATCTTTGCGGGTTTTGCTTAGCGTCAGGCGGTTTTCCGGGTCCGGCAGCGGCTCAAGGCTGATCGACAGATCGACGCTGTGCACAGCGCGATAGCGGATCTCTTCATCCAGCGCTTTTCCGACCAGCCCCTGCGCCAGCGCCTGCTTAGTGGCGGCGACCACGCGGGAGATGTTGTTGAGGATCACCTTGTTGGCCGAGTAGTCGCGGCGGAATTCACCGTCGCGGAAGCCGACCATGCAGCTGCTCTGCGCCGGGCCGCGCCCCAGCCATACCGGCTCTTTGGTCAGGAACGAGCAGTGGAAGCCGGAGTGGTCCATCATATTGCGGCCGACCATATCCGAGCCGTTGGCGATGCCGTTCGGGTTGCCGCCGTTGGCGGCCAGCAGCAGCAGGCGCGGGGTTTCAATACCGTTACAGGCCAGGGCGAAGGCTTTCGCCGTCGCCTTGTGCGACGCGCCGGAGCTGTCCAGCCAGTGCACGGCGGTGACCCGGTTATTGCCGTCGGTATCGATTTTGTGTACCACCGCTTCAGCCAGCACCACCGCGCCACCGCGCTCGGCGCGCTCCACGTGGTGGATGCCGTTATACATCGCACCGATCGGGCAGATCGGCTGGCAGTTGTTGTTGCCGCAGCAGGTCGGCCGCCCTTCCCACGGCCGCGTGCTGCGCCCCTGCGGGATCGGCACCAGGTTGTATCCGTGCGGGTTCACTACGCTGGCAAAGTAGTTATCGCCGTGGGCAAACGGCACCATATCCATCGGATAGGGCTGGCTGCGCTGCGCCGGTGACTGCTTAGCGGGATCGTTTGGACCGGCCACGCCGATCTCATTTTCAGCCTGGCAGTACCAGGGCTCCAGCTCGTCGTAGGCGATCGGCCAGTCGCGACCGACGCCGTATTTTGACTGCATCACAAAGTCGCTGGGATCGTGCCGCCAGCAGGATGCCGCCCAGTGCCAGGTGGTGCCGCCCACGGTACGCAGGTAGCCCTGCTGGAAGCTGCTGGCATTGGGGCCGGTGACGTTAACGTAGTTGTTCGGCGGGAAGTACAGCGGTGCCGGTGCCAGCGGCGACTGCGGATACAGCCCCTGAAAATCCGAACCGGCGCGGTTGGCGAACGGCATATTGCGCCAGTTTTCTACCGCCTGGGCGCGCTCGATGCGCAGCCCGGCTTCCAGCACCAGCACCGAGTAGCCCTGGCTGACCAGTGCGTTGGCCATCATGCCGCCGACGATGCCGGATCCGACGATGACAACGTCTGCGCTGGCATCTCCCTGCTCACTAAAAATGGGTTTCTTCATCTTGGTCTTATTTTTTATGTTGTTGAATTACAGGCTGGCAATCAGGTTGCTGTGTTCATCGGGCAGCGGCTGGGTCCACCAGATCGGGCCATTGCCGCAGTAGGTGGGCACCACCAGGCCATCGCTGACCGGCCGGTACATCAGCGCCTGCTGATAGGCCACCAGCGTGCCGTGATGGTCATCGCCAACGGTGCCGGTGTACCAGGCGGTAACGATCTGATAGAGAAAGTCTTTCAGCCCGGCCTGGCTGGCCTTATCCAGCAGCTGCTGTGCGCTGTCGCCGGGCTGCAGCAGCTGAACCAGCCGGTTAACCCGCGGCACGAACTGTGCGTCACACTGGCTGAACGCCGCATAAAAACGTGCCGCCAGCCGGCTGTCGATCTGCCGGTGTTCGGTGATCGCCTGTGACAGCGCAATAAAGCCGTTGAGCGGGTCAGCGCCGCTGGCGACGCCGGCAGCGACCGCTTTAAACGGCAGCGGGGTCAGCGCCCCGATAGCCAATATACCGAGCGTGTTACGAAGAAATTCCCGTCGAGTGGAACCGGTTCCATTTTTGGATAGGATAACCTCCGGGGGTGATGATGACGATCGCATGGATATTCCTGATTATAAAAACGTACAGCGGGATTGAGATGGAGGTCACAAATATTACTGGGATAACCCTGATTTGTTAATGGTGTATTGTAAAAAATTGTATGGATGTAAATTATTTAGCCAAAAATGATAACGTTGCGGCGACCGGCGGTGCCCGGAGCGTGAAAAGCGCGTTGCGTCACGAAGCAGGCGTTTCGCCCCCCGACGCCCTCCACGCGCTGGTCAGAGTGGGCTGAATCGCGTTAGCATGGGGCAAACCCTAAGCTAACGAGGACGGTATGGCGATTAAACTGATTGCGATTGATATGGATGGCACGCTGCTCAACCCGCAGCATGAGATCACTCCCCGCGTGAAGCAGGCCCTGCAGGCGGCGCGCGATAAAGGCGTAGCGGTAGTGCTGGCGACCGGGCGGCCGTTTATCGGCGTGCAGCGCTACCTGCAGGAGTTGGATCTGCAGCAGCCGGGACAGTACTGCATCACTAACAACGGTGCGCTGGTGCAGCGCGCGGAGAGCGGCGAGTGCGTGGCGGAAGTGCCGGTCAGCTTTGACGACTATCTCTACTACGAGCAGCTGGCGCGAGAACTGGGGGTGCATTTTCAGGCGCTGACCCAGACCCACCTGTATACCGCCAACAAAGATATCAGCCGCTACAGCGTGCATGAAGCCAGCATGACCGGTATCGCGCTGCGCTACCGCGCGGTAGAGGAGATGGACCGCTCGCTGACCTTCCCGAAAATTATGATGATCGATGAACCTGAGCTGCTGGACGCCGCCATCGCGCGTATTCCGGCTGAGGCACACGCGCGCAACACCATTCTGAAAAGCTCGCCGTTCTTCCTCGAAATTCTCAACAAGCAGGTGAACAAAGGGGCCGGGGTGAAGGCGCTGGCGGAGCTGCTCGGCCTGCAGCCTGACGAGGTGATGACCATCGGCGATCAGGAAAATGACCTGGCGATGATCGAGTACGCCGGCACCGGCGTGGCGATGGAAAACGGCATCGACGCGGTGAAAGCCATCGCGCAGTTTATTACCAAATCCAACAGCGAAGACGGCGTAGCGCACGCCGTCGAGAAGTTCGTGCTGTAAACGCCCGACCTCTGCGGGCCGGGCATACCCTTGCCGCCGCAAATACATTACCCTTAACGAAACCGTTAAGGGTAATGTCGATGAAAGAACAACAGCTCACCTTCGCTCCACGCCACCATCAGCTCACCAATATCAACGTCTGGACCGCCGACAGTCAGTGGCTGGCCTATGACGTGCGCCCGTCCGGGGCCTCGTTTACCGGGCTGACTATCGAACGGGTTAACGTCGTCAGCGGTGCGGTGGAGGTGCTTTATCAGGCGCAGCACGGCGCGCACGTCGGCGTGGTCACCGTCAGCCCGGATCTGCCGCCGCGTTACGTCTTTATTCACGGACCGGAGCACCCGGAAATTCAGGGGAAATACGATTTTCACCACCGGCGCGGGGTGATCGTGCAACACGGCCGGGCGGAGAATCTCGACGCCTGTGATATCACGCCGCCGTTTACCGCCGGTGCGCTGCGCGGCGGTTCCCACGTGCACGTGTTCAGCCCGGACGGTAGCCGCCTCAGTTTCACCTATAACGATCAGGTGATGCGCCAGCGGGACGTGGCGGAAGATCTGCGCAACGTCGGCGTGGCGGTGCCGCTGCACGCGGTCTGCCCGCCGAAACAGCATCCGCGCGAATACGACGGCAGCCACTACTGCGTGCTGGTCAGCCGTACCTGCTCCGCGCCGCGGCCGGGCAGCGACGAGATCAACCGCGCCTATGAAGAGGGCTGGGTCGGGCAGCAGGGCTATCTGCGGGCCGATGGCAGCCGCCAGCGCTGGGCGCTGGCGTTTATCGGCGACACCCTGAGCGCCGGCGGCGAAAAGGTGCCGGAGGTGTTTCTGGTCGATCTGCCGGAGAAGAATACCGATTTTGCCGTCACCGGCGACCGGCCGCTGCAGGGCACCCTTAGCCAGATGCCGGCCCCGCCGCGCGGCGTGCAGCAGAAGCGTCTGACCTTCACCGACGCGCGCCGCTGGCCGGGGCTGGTCAGCGTGCCGCGCCACTGGCTGCGCAGCTCGCCGGACGGCAGCGCTATCGCTTTTCTGATGCGCGATGACGCGGGGGTCGTGCAGCTGTGGACGGTATCGCCGCTGGGCGGCGAACCGCGGCAGGTCACGCACGCTGCCAGCGATATTCAGTCGGCGTTCAGCTGGCATCCTGATGGCCAGCGGCTGGCGTTTGTCTGCGATAATCAGGTGGTGGTCTGCGATCTGGCCAGCGGCGCGCTGCGGCCGATCACCGCGCGCAGTGAACCGGCCCCGGTCGGCGACGCGGTGGTATTTTCGCCTGACGGAAAACGGGTGGCCTTCCTGCGTGAATGCGGCGAGTGGCGGCAGATATTTATTGCTGCGGTGCCACCATTACCCGCGGAGCAGGCGTAACCAGCGGAGCAGACTGCGCCAGGCCTTCACGGGTCTGGTTCTGCTCTTCGCTGCGGCGGATGCGCTCGCGGGTGGAGTTGGTGTCGCCGGCGCGGTAATAGTCCCACGGCAGCAGTAAGGTATCCATTACCGCTGAAAAGGGCAGATCGATAGCGGCCAGCGGTTTCATTGCCCAGCTGCTCTCCTTGTCGGTCAGTACCTCGGCGCTGGCGCGGGTGCCGGGGTAGTAGCCCTGGCTGGAGCCGGTGTGGGTCATTACGCTGGAACAGCCGCTGGTACCGGCCAGCGACACGGCGATCATTCCGGCAATCCGGTACTTCTTCAGTACAGTTATCATCATTATCCCTTCAGTCATGGCAAGCCCTTACCTGAGACGGGTCACCGGTGTGCGGGGGCGTCACGCCCGGCCACTCTCTGGCGGCTGGCACAGTGATCCGATGAGCTCATCCCTGAGTGTATGACATTCAGTGCGATCCGCTGAAAAAAATCGCACTTTACCCTTGAAAGCTTTTTCTGCATCTCCATTTATTTGTTACGCCCGACGAAACCTGTGCCGACAGGGCAGCGTTTACCGGGCCTGCGGCTCGTCCATTGTGGAGAGCCGGTACTGCAATCTCGCTGATATTCAGGAGCTTAAGCTATGCGTAATTTTGACCTTGCCCCACTGTACCGTTCATCTATTGGCTTTGACCGTCTGATCAACCTGCTGGAATCCAGCCAGGCGCAGGGCAACAATGGCGGCTACCCTCCCTACAACGTGGAGCTGGTGGCGGAGAACCACTACCGGATTACCCTTGCCGTGGCCGGTTTCGCCGAGAGCGAGCTGGAGATTACCTCCCACGACAACCTGCTGACCGTGCGCGGTGCCCATCCTGAAGAACAGGAAGAGCGCACCTACCTCTATCAGGGCATTGCCGAGCGCAACTTTGAGCGCAAGTTCCAGCTGGCCGAGCACGTCCACGTGCGTGACGCACGGCTGGTCAACGGCCTGCTGTACGTTGACCTGGAGCGCGTGGTGCCGGAAGCCAATAAACCGCGCCGCATCGAAATCCTCAAATAAGCGCGTTAACGGGCCGCCCACGGCGGCCCGCTGCATTACCCCTCGCGGTGCGCCCGCTCCAGCTCTTCCGCCAGAATCTTTATCCCCTGCTCGATCTTCTCGCTCTCCGGCACGTAGTTCATGCGCATACACTGATGGGTGTGTGGCCACTCATGCTCAAGACCCGGGAAAAACAGATGACCCGGCACCATCAGCACGCCGCGCTGCTTCAGGCGCTGGTACAGCACCTCGGTGGTGACCGGCAGATCTTTAAACCACAGCCAGAGGAAAATCGCCCCTTCCGGCTTGTGGATCAGGCAGCGCTCCGCTGAAAGATAGCGGCGGATCACCGCCACTGTCTCCTTCACCCGCTGCTGGTAGAAGGGCTTAATCACCTCTTCCGACAGCCGCAGCAGGTCGCCACGCTGGATCATCTCATGGGCGATCGCCGGGCCGATGCCGCCGGGGGCGAGGCTGATAATGCCGTTCATATTGCCGATCGCGGCGATCGCCTTCTGGTCAGCGATAATAATGCCGCAACGCGATCCGGGCAGGCCCAGCTTCGACAGGCTCATGCACAGGATAATGTTCGGGTTCCACAGCGGGCGTGCCTCGCTGAAGATAATCCCCGGGAACGGTACGCCGTAGGCGTTATCAATCAGCAGCGGCACCTGATGCTGCTGCGCCAGCGCGTCCAGCTTCAGCAGCTCTTCATCGGTGACCACGTTGCCGGTCGGGTTGGTCGGGCGCGAGACGCAGATCAGCCCGGTATCGTCGCCGATATGCAGGTTTTCAAAGTCAACGTGGTACTTAAACTGGCCTTCCGGCAGCATTTCGATGTTTGGCCGCGTGGAGACGAACAGATCTTCATCCAGCCCGGCGTCGGCGTAGCCGAGGTACTCCGGCGCCAGCGGGAACAGCACGCGCTTTTTGCTGCCGTCGGCGCGGCGGCCGGCGTAGAGGTTAAACAGGTAGAAGAAGGCGCTCTGGCTGCCGTTGGTCAGCGCAATATTCTCCGCCGAGATCTCCCAGCCAAACTGTTCACGCAGCAGCGTTGCCAGCGAATCCAGCAGGGTGCTTTTGCCGCGCGGGCCGTCATAGTTACACAGCGCGTCCGCCAGCTTGCCTTCGTCGTGCATCTGCTGCAACAGCTGCTGGAAGTAGTCATTCATCGCGGGGATCTGCGCCGGATTGCCGCCGCCGAGCATCACCGCGCCGGGCTGGCGTAAGCCCTCGCCCATATCTTCCATCAACCGCGTAATGCCTGAATGTTGCGTAAATTTATCGCCAAATGCCGAGAAGCTCATACCCTGTTAATCACTTGTTGTTCGCTGAGGGTGACAACCTTAACGCCGGGGCAGGAGGGATGCAATCATCGCACCGCTTAAAGCACAGGTGCTGGCATTTTATGCTGAACATCCTACAGGAATCGGTAAGAGGCGGCGTAAAACCGTATGTATCCGCCTCTTACCTGCAGTGTACTATGCAGCCCTCTGTCAGCCGTTCCGGCGGCATAGTGTTCGGGGTCAGGATCTCCCCTTTCGGCCTTAGCGCTTTACTTCAGGGCCTGCGGATTAACGCAGTTCTTCTCTACCTGACCTGCCAGCGCAGCGATCAGGTTATCCACCGCGTCGCGCGCCATGCCGTAGCGGGTTTCATGGGTGGCGGAGCCGATGTGCGGCAGCGCCACCACGTTGTTCAGCTTCAGCAGCTCAGAGCTCAGCGGCAGCGGTTCCTGCTCAAACACGTCCAACCCGGCGGCGTGGATCGTGCCGTCCTTCAGCGCGGCGACCAGCGCCTGCTCGTCGACCACCGGCCCGCGCCCGGCGTTGATCAGGATCGCGCTGGATTTCATTTTTGCCAATTGGTCGCGGCCGATCAGGTGATGGGTTTCATCGGTCAGCGGCAGGATAATGCACACGAAATCCGACTCGGCCAGCAGCGTATCCAGGTCGCAGTACTGCGCGTTAAAACGTTCCTCGGCCTGCGGATGATGTTTACGGGCGTTATAGAGGATCGGCATGCTGAAGCCGAAATGGGCGCGCTGCGCCAGCGCCATGCCGATGCGGCCCATCCCCAGAATACCCAGCTTTTTGTGGTGGACGTCAACGCCGTACCACTCCGGGCCAATGCTCTTTTGCCACTCGCCGGCCTTCACCTTTTCCGCCACTTCCACCACCCGGCGCGCGCTGCTCAGCACCAGTGCCATCAGCGTATCCGCCACGGTTTCGGTCAGCACGGTCGGGGTGTGCATCAGCACCACGCCACGATCGTTCAGCGCATTGACGTCGAAGTTGTCATAACCGACGGAGACGGTAGAGGCCACGCGCAGTTTCGGCGCGTGCTGCAGGAATTCAGCGTCGACCTTACCGCCCGCGCCCAGCAGGCCCTCGGCGTTGTTCAGCGCGTCGGCGTGCGCCGCAATGTTCTCCGGGGTTAAGCCGTTAAATTCGGTCACGCTGAAGTGGTCATCCAGCTTCGCGCGTAAATCGGCAGGTAGCGACTTGTACAACACCACAGAAGGTTTCATTCGGTTCTCCCTGTTTGATAGCGACGGGCCGCGGCGGCCCGTATGAGATTAAGCGTGTTTTGCGCACTCAGGCAGCGCTGACGTCTGGTTGCGGGCCGGCCGTACCGCCAGCATCAGCACCACGGACACCAGCAGCGCCCCGGCCATAAAGATATAGGAGGCTGCAGGGCTGCCGGTTTCGCCGTTCAGATAACCGACCACCCACGACCCGAGGAAGGACCCCAGCGCACCCATCGAGTTGATCAGCGCCATCGCGCCCCCGGAGACGTTACGTGGCAGCATCTCCGGAATAATGGCAAAGAACGGTCCGTAAGGGGCATACATGGCGGCACCGGCAATCACCAGCAGCGCGTAAGAGAGCCAGAAGTTGCCTGCCCCTACCCAATATGAGCCAAAAAAGGCCAGCGCGCCCAGCAACAGTAACGGCCAGACAAACAATTTGCGAGTCTGTAACTTATCCGAGGCCCAGGAGACCAGGATCATCGCTACCGTGGCGGCAAGATAGGGCACCGCCGACAGCCAGCCGGCTTCCACCATCCCCATCTGGCTGCCGTTGCGCAGAATGGAGGGCAGCCACAGCACGAAGCCGTACACGCCAATGCTCCAGCAGAAGTACTGGGCGCAGAGCAGGATCACGTTGCGTGACTTAAACGCCTCGCGGTAGTTGCGTACCGCCTTCAGGCCGGCCTGCTCTTTCTGCAGCTGCGCCTGCAGCGCGGCTTTTTCCGCGTCGCTCAGCCATTTAGCCTGCGCCGGTTTATCCTGCACCAGGAACCACCAGGCGACGGCCCAGATCACCGCCGGGAAGCCTTCGATGATAAACATCTCACGCCAGCCGTACGCCTCGATCAGGTAGCCGGAGACCACCGACATCCACAGCACCGTCACCGGGTTGCCGAGGATCAGGAAGGTGTTGGCGCGGGAACGTTCCGACTGGGTAAACCAGTTGCTGATGTAGATCAGCATCGCCGGCATCACCGCCGCTTCCACTACCCCGAGCGCAAAGCGGATGGCGGCCAGCATCGGAATGTTGCTGACCATGCCGGTCAGGGTGGCGCACATCCCCCACAGGATCAGGCACCAGAACACCAGCTTTTTCACGCTGCGTCGTTCAGCGTAGATCGCACCGGGGATCTGGAAGAAGAAGTAGCCGAGGAAGAACAGCGCACCGATCAGCGACGAGACGCCTTTGGTGATGCCCAGGTCTTCATTAATCCCCGCGGCGGAGGCGAAGCTGAAGTTGGCCCGATCGAGGTATGCCAGACTGTAGGTGATAAACACAATCGGCATGATGTACCACCAGCGTTTAACGGCGAGTGACTGCGGTTTTTCTGCGTTCATGGTGTTTCCTCTGTAGAGGGGAGCCACCGGCGTTTCCGGGCGGGAACGGTGGGGTGGCGGGTTCTTTTTTCGCAGGCTGTCGGGGTTAAAAATCACCCAGTTCTGCGCGGTTCGGCAGTCCTTCACTGTCACCGATCGCCTGAATCGCCAGCGATCCGATCTTATTGCCGCGGCGAATGGCCGCCGGTAACGCTTTACCTTCCAGCAGCGCGCTGATCACGCCAACGGCAAAGCCGTCGCCCGCGCCGACCGTATCTACCACCCTGCTGACCGGGAAGCCAGCGACATGGCCCCGTTCACCGGCGGCGGTTTTATACCAGGCACCGTCGCTGCCGGTCTTAATCACGACCGCTTTTACTCCCTTCGCCAGGTAGAAATCGGCGATGGCTTCCGGCTGGCGATAGCCGGTCAGGATCTGGCCTTCGGCCAGTCCCGGCAGCACCCAGTCGGCGTACTGCGCCAGTTCGTTCAGCCGCGCGACCATCACTCCTTCGCTGGGCCACAGTGACGGACGCAGATTTGGGTCGAACGACAGGCTCCTGCCCGCCGCTTTCATTTCGGCCGCCGCGTGGTGAACCAGCGCCAGCGAGCTGTCGGAAAGGGCGGCAGCCACGCCGCTGAGGTGCAGGTGGCGCGCCGCGCCGAAGTAGTCCGGGTTAAAGTCGTCTGTGGAGAGATGGCTGGCGGCAGAGCCTTTGCGAAAATACTCTACCTGCGGGTCAGAGCCGTCATCCACCGATGATTTCAGCTGAAAACCGGTGGGGTAACGCCGGTCAGTAGTCACCTGACGGCGATCGATCCCTTCCAGGTCCAGCTGCTGGCAGATAAAGCGGCCAAAGGAGTCATCGCCAACGCGGCTGACCCAGCCGACCCGCAGGCCGAGGCGCGCCAGCCCGGTGGCCACGTTCAGCTCGGCACCGGCAGCGCGTTTGCTGAACCGCGTGGCGCTGGCCAGGTCGCCGCGCTCACCGGCGACAAACATCGCCATCGCTTCACCCAGGGTCACCACGTCCAGCGTAGCATCAGTTTTCAGGTTCATGGTTACGCCTCCCGCAGCAGGTTGACGTAGCGGCGGGTGACAGCCACCAGGTCAGGGCCTTCGAGCGGGAATTCGATCGCCCGTGGAACGTCAGCGGGCAGCAGCGCCAGCGTCTCACGCCACAGTGTGTCGTTCTCATCCGGCGGTACCGCCCGCCAGCCGCTGCCCTGGGCGGCCACCGCCTTCACGTGGATATAGCTGACGTTGCGCGCCAGGCGGCGGGCGGCCTCCAGCGGTGGATCTCCCGCCCACAGCCAGTTACCGGTGTCGAAGGTCATGCCGCTGCAGGTGCGCTCCTCTCCGCAGCCGTGGAAGAAGGCGTCCAGCGCGGCCAGCCGGCCGCAGTCGGTCTGATCGTTCTCGACCACCAGGTGCACCTGCTGCCGGGCAAGGTAGTCGCGCAGGGCGCGGCGATCCTGCTGCGGACGATAGTGGCCGAGCGAATATTTGATCAGCTGGGCGTTCAGCACCCCGGCTTCGGCAAAGTGCTGGTCGAGGCGCGGGTTCAGCGCGCCGTCGGCCATAAACAGCGCTTCCGGCACCGAATAGACCGCGATCAGCCGCGCCGCCGCGATCGCCGCCGCCAGCGCGGGCAGTTCCTGCAGCTGCTGTTCGCTAAACAACTCGCGGCGGATCTCGACGCCGTCTGCTCCTGCGGCGGCAATCACCGGCAGCAGCGCCTGCTGCCCGCCGAGTTCCTCAATCTGTTGCGAGCCATAGGCTGCAGTGACGACAAACACTTCTCTTTTCATGTTTCCGGCCTCTTTTGCCCGATTTGATGTAAAAACGTTAAATGGGACCGGTTCCAAAGGAAAGCGGCGGCTGCTGAATTTATGATCGCGCTCACGGACCTGGTAATTTTTTGTACCATCAGGCATCAAAAGCAGCAAATGACCGGAAAACCTCCGCAGCGCTCAGCACAATAGCCGCGGGTGTTTTACAGGATTTCACTCTGGCAGGGAGTATAACCGAATGTACAGTGAACAAAGGCAGGCGCTTTTCGAGGAACTTCACCGGCAAATTGAGGACGTTCTCAACGACAGTCCGCTAAGTCTTGAAGAGAAAATGGCGGTAATAATACGCTTCAGTTACCTGATTATGCGTTCCAGCCGCGGTAACCTGGTGGAGATGGAGGTCTCCGACGGCAGTAAAATCTCCGTCCGGCTGGAGCCACCGCGGGTGGCGCACTGAAAGAATTAACCGGCGGGGATCTCCCCGCCTGCGGTATCGGGTCGCTGGTGGCCTGGATAAAAGGGTTATCGGCTAATTGCTGGTGACCTGAGTGAAAAGCATATCGGCAAGTTTTCCCTGTCTGAATGTAAAGTTCGCCATATTTAGCTGAATGAAATTCTTAGCTGCGGGTAATTCACTGTACAGCCAGACAGAACCGGATTTGGGAAGTGTCTCTGTTTTCCAGATCGATGAAAAATAATCCCAGCTCGTACCGATTTCCGTATGGTGGATTTTAACTACGATAGTTTTTTGGGTTTTTTTACAATCCTCATTTTTATCAGCACTGGAGAGTGCAACACCTGAAAGGTCGCCGTGTTGCATCTCATTGTTGGAGATAAACCAGAAGGTTGTTATTTGATTTTTATAGCATAACCATTGTGTGGTTCCGCTATCCTTTATCTCTCCGCCAAGCTTAGCTTTTACCTGTAATAATGTGTTTTTTTCAAACTGTACCTCTTCACCGTCGACAAGGATCCTCGGTATTAACCGGTGGTTACTGAGGTTCTCCTGAGCATTACTTCCATCCTCTCTTTCATACCTTTCAGCCATACCGATGGGGGGAGAGATGGCTTTTGTCTGAAAATTAATGATAAGTAGCGTTAACAGAATGGCGGTATTTTTTTCATCTGACAATCCATTGTATTTCATCGATAAGATATACCGGAATAGCCATAGTGAGTTCCTTTTCAATGAATTTCAGGAACTGTATTGCTTGCTGGTCGGGGAAGTAAATGATGGTTTTGCTGATTTTGAAGAATAGATGGGAAATAAAGTGAAAATAAACAGCCGACGAAGAGGGGCTTATAGCATTAGATTTTATTTAATCTGGTTTAATTTCAATGAGTTGTTGAAATTAAACCAGACGCACTAACCCAGCAGCATTCGCGTTGAACCGCGCACGATCAGCTCTCCCTGGAACACCTGCTCCCCCTGTGGCTGCGGGTCGCCTTCGATGCGGCGGATCACCTGTTCCAGTGCGGCGTGGCCAATCTGCCAGGTAGGTTGCTTTAAGGTGGTGATGCCGCTGCCGGCCAGCTCAGCCCACTCCAGCTCGTCAAAGCCCAGCAGGCCGATATCTTCTCCCCAGTTCAGGTCAAGGCGGCGCAGCGCCCGCGCCACCTGCAGCGTCAGCGCGCCGTTGACCGCCATCACCGCACAGCGCAGATGGCGGTGACGCTGATAAAACTCCTGCAGCACCTGCTCAATCCGCTGATTTTCGCCCAGCGTCACCTCTACCTGCTCTGCCACCAGGCCGGGATGCTGCGCCATGCGCTGGCGGAAGGTGTGCACGCGCTCCAGCCGGGTATTCACCAGCCCGAGGCGCTCGCTGACAAACAGCAGCGCCTGATAACCGCGATCCAGCAGATGGTCGGTAGCCTCTAGCGCCGCCGCGTGGTTATCCAGGCCGACCACATCGCAGACAAAGTCGGGGATCTTGCGGTCAATCAACACCATCGGCAGCGAAGACTGCTGCAGTTTGCTCAGCGCCTGTTCACGCATGCCGACGGCGTTAACCACCAGCCCTTCAACCTGATAGCTGCTGAGCAGGTTGAGGTAATACTGTTCCAGCTCCAGCGCGTTATTGGTGTTACACATCAGCAGGGTGTAGCCGTGCGCCCGGCAGGCGGCTTCGATACCGCTCAGCACGTCTACCGAGTACGGGTTGGTAATATCGGCAATCAGCAGGCCAATCAGGCGGGTGCGGCCACGCTTCAGCCCGCGCGCCATCTGGCTGGGGCGGTAATCGAGGGCGGCGATCGCCGCTTCAATACGCTGCCGCAGCGCGTCGGAAAGCACGTCAAACTCGCCGTTGAGATAGCGGGAAACGCTGGTCTTGCCGGTTTTTGCCGTGCGGGCAACGTCGCTGATGGTGGCTTTAGCGGCCTTAGGATTCATGGCGGTCTCGGATTGCAGGTATTGCGTCAGCCTATCACAACTGCCCGCTCACGGCAGTATCAGCTGCGGTTGCCACAGCACCTGCAGGGCACTCAATGGCTCACCCTCAATCAGCTGTTGTGCCATCTGTGCCACCTGTTGCCCGACCGCCAGCCGGGTGGCCTGGGCGATACTGGCAACCGGCTCGGTGACCACCGAGTCCGCGGGCAGGCCGTCGTAGACCATCAGCTCAACGCGATGACTGCCGGCCAGGCGACCGGCCTCGCGCAGGGCAATCGCCGCGCCGTCGCCCAGCATATTGCAGTCGGTGATTAAGGCCTGTAGCGCGGGCTGTTCTGCCAGCAGCGAGCGGGTCATACGATACCCCTCACGGCGTGAAGGTTCCACCTGCCAGCACAGCGCCGATGACAGCCGGTGCTGCTGCATTGCGTCCAGATAGCCCTGGCGGCGCTGGCTGACGAAGGTCTGATCGTGGTGGCTGCCCAGCCAGCCTATCTGGCCCAGCCCCTGAGCGGCATAATGTCCGGCGGCCAGACGGCCACCGGCGTAGTTATCAAAATCGAACCAGGCATAGGGGGCATCCAGCTGGCTGCGCCCGAGCGCCAGAAAGGGAAAGTCCAGCTGCTGCAGCCTGAGCAGGCGGCTGTCATGGCGGCAGGTATGGGCGACGATCAGCGCATCCACGCTGTGCGTGCGCAGAATGCGCTGCAGGTTGCGGTGGTCGTCCTGGGTATCATCGGCGATTGCCAGCAGGTCGATATCGTGCCGCGCAAGCGATTGTGCGGTAGCCGCCATCATTTCTACAAAGCTGGCATCGTTAAACGGCTGGGGCTCAACCGGAAACAGTAAACCGACCGCGTTGGTTTTACCCATCTTCAGGCGGCGGGCGACCGTACTGGGGCGATATCCGCGACGGCGGGCTTCCAGTTGAATACGCTGGCGCGTCTCCTCTGCCACGTCGTTGTAGCCATTAAGCGCCCGGCTGACGGTGGTAACGGAGAGGCCCAGTTTGGCGGCGATAGCTTTCAGTGACATGGTGTGCAGGCAACGATCATTTTTTGCGCACACTAGCACGATTCACTAAAATTCGCTATGGCGCAGAGGATTTATTCCCTACGCCAACGCCGCCGTTCAGGCGTTACTGCAGAGGGCTGAGGGTAATTTCGACGCGGCGGTTTTGCGCTTTACCTTCGGCGGTGGCGTTAGAGGCCAGCGGATTATCCGGGCCCTGCCCGCTGGTGCGCAGGCGATCGGCCGCCACGCCCTGTACCACCAGCGCGCTGCCCACGCTGTCGGCGCGCTGCTGCGACAGGGTCATATTCAGCTGACGGCTGCCGCTGCTGTCGGTGTAACCCACCACGTTAACCGCGGTTTTAGGATACTCTTTCAGCACCATCGCCACGCCGGTCAGCGTATTCGCTCCCGCAGGTTTCAGCGTGCTGCTGCTGCTGTCAAAGGTGACGTTATTCGGCATGTTCAGCACGATATTATCGCCGTTGCGGGTGACGCTGACCCCGGTACCTTTCATCTTGTCGCGCAGTTTGGCTTCCTGCACGTCCATATAGTAACCGGCTCCGCCGCCCAGTGCCGCACCCGCCGCCGCGCCAATCAGCGCGCCCTTACCGCGATCTTTTTTCGATGAAGAGAGCGCACCCACGCCCGCTCCCAGCGCCGCACCAAGGCCAGCGCCAATACCAGATTTGCCCGCTTCCCGTTCGCCGGTATACGGGTTGGTGGTGCAGCCTGCGAGGGCCAGCGTTCCGCTCAGCACCAGCGCCAGGGTAATGACACTTTTCTTCATGGGTATTCCCTCTTTCTCATTCAGCTGCGGGCAACCTTACCCGCTGGCCGGGCTATTATGCCGCTGAAAAGCGCGGGAAATCCCCAGGTGCATTCCCAAATTTTCCGGGCCGGCTACGGCTGACGATCGGGGTGGCAGAAGCAGCCGCTAACGTGCTCGCTGATCAGCCCGCAGGCCTGCATAAACGAGTAGCAGGTCGTCGGGCCGACAAATTTGAAACCGCGTTTTTTCAGCGCTTTTGACATCGCTTCGGCGGCCGGGCTGATGGTCGGCGCATCACGATAGTGTTCAAAACGGGTGATCTGCGGCTGATGGTCAACAAAGCCCCAGATAAAGTCGTGGAAGGATTCACCGCTGGCCTCCATCGCCAGCAGCGCGCGGGCGTTAGCGATGATGGCGTTGATTTTGCCGCGATGGCGGATAATCCCGCTCTCCTGCATCAGGCGGTCGGTATCCACCTCATCCATCTGCGCCACCTGTTTCGCATCAAAGTGGTGGAAAAGACGGCGATAATTTTCCCGTTTTTTCAGCACGGTTAGCCAGGAGAGCCCGGCGACCTGGCCCTCAAGGCAGATCATTTCAAACAGCGCCTGCGCGTCGTGGTGCGGTACGCCCCATTCGCGATCGTGGTAAGCGAGGTACAGTGGATCGTCAGAGACCCAGCCACAGCGTTGCATCATATCCCTGGTCCTTTGCCGGTTAGTGGATACTGTAAATTAATACAGTATTTTAGCGGGGTTTTTGCAGGTTGTGCAATACGTGTTCACCGCTTTCGCTGCCGGTTGCCGCTGGCGGGCACCGGCAATCGGGCGAACGGGGCGCAGGCAATACAGGACGTCAGGCGGCGGAGGGCTCGGTGCGCGTGAAGCTGGCGCGGGTGAACAGGTTATTGGCCAGCGCGACCAGCGCCGGGCGGTTAACCGGCCAGCCGGGTAACACGCGGCGGAAGTTCAGATAGCTCAGCAGACAGGCGGTGGCGATATCGGCCAGATTCATATCCCGTCCGTTAAGCCAGCGGCCGGTGACAGCCGCGGCTTCCAGGGTATCCAGCCCGCGCTCGATTTTCTGGCGCTGGCGCGCCATCATCTGCTCTGACTGCTGTTCCGGTTTCTTCTGCAGCTCAAGGACGATCAGCAGCGCCGCATCACCAATGCCGTCGGCCAGCGTCTCAAGCTGACGCACCTCCAGCGCGGCGACCGGGTCAACCGGCAGAAACGCCGGAGCCTGGTGCAGAGACTCCAGATAAGCCGCGATCATCGCTGAGTTGTACCAGACCTTACCCTCATCGGTGACCAGCGCCGGGACTTTTCCTAACGGGTTATAGTCCGGAACGTGGCTCTCAGCGACCCACGGCGATTCGTTAACAAACTCGAAGGTGATGCCCTTTTCCAGCAGCATCACGGATATTTTGCGCACAAAAGGGCTGGTATAACTGCCGATCAGTTTCATCGTTCACTCTCCCGGAAATAAAAACGGATTGATGCTGCTGCGGGCAAAGCCCTCCTGCTCCATACGGGCATCCAGCACCAGCGACGCCAGATCGTCGGCCACCGGCTCTACCGCCGGGTCGATCTGCTGGTGAAGCAGCTTGAGGAAGGAGCCACAGTCGCCGCAGCTCTCGGTTTTGACCGCGGCATTCACCCCTTCAAGCGACCAGTAGTGTAGCTGCTTCTCCTGCCCGCAGTTGCTGCACTGGCTGCGCGGCATATGCCATTCAGTTTCGCATAAGTTGCAGTGCAGATAGCGGGCGCTTTCGCCGCCGCTGGCCATCTGCATCACGCCACAGACCGGCACGCTGCCGCACACCGGGCAGAGCGGACGGGGATCGCCGGCCTCAGCCCGCGCGTGGCCGGGGATCAGCGCCGCCATCTGCGCCCAGTAGACCGACAGCGCCGCCCAGATAAAAGGTGAACTGTCGCTGTTGACCTGGGTAAATTCATGCCGCAGCAGCGACTGCGCCATCGCCTCCAGCTCGCTGGCGGAGGCCTTCTCCAGATTCTCCAGCACCGCCAGCGCCTGGCCACTCATCTCGGGTTTCAGCTCGGCGATCAGCGACTGCAGCAGCCGCTGCCAGTGTCCGTCGCGCGGCAGCGTCGCCACGTCCAGCGGCGGCGTTCCCACGCGGGCGCTGTCGGCCAGCCGGGCCTGTAAATCCCCCTGTAGCGGATGATCGTACAGTACGATAACCTGCGCGCTGGCCACCACCGCCGCAAAGCGCAGGTAGTCGCCGAGCGGGTTTTTCTCGGCCAGCTGGCGCAGGCGGCCAGCCCGGCGGGCATACAGTGACTTCAGCTGTGGAAACAGTAACGGCGGGATCTCCCCTTCGGGCCGGTCAGGGTGCCTGTCCTGTGGTGCCTGCGGGATAATGCGAATAGTCATCAGGAGCCTTATTCGGGTGAATGGCACTGCCAGAAAGGGCAGTCTGCTGAAAATTATAGTGGCCGTCTGCCGCCTCTTCCATGCGCCATCGCACGGCAAAATGCGTTTTTCGGCACGCCCGCCGCCGGTTCACACTCAGCCGCGGCGTTTTTTGGTACGCTTAGTAGCAACATTACCACACTCTTCGCAGGGCGGACCGGGCAGGTGACTTAGTGAGCAATAAACAACGGCAGGACGAGCACCACGCGCCGTTAGACGGTGCAGGCCAGCTGTCCGTCTGGCAGCGCAACGCGCTGGAGCAGGCGCAGCCAGACTGGCTGGCGGAAGAGGTGCCGGTAGCGCTGGTCTATAACGGCATCTCGCACGTGGTGATGATGGCCACGCCAAAGGATCTGGCGGCCTTTGCCCTCGGATTTTCCCTGTCAGAAGGCATTATCAGCGGGCCGGAAGAGATTTTTGGCATCGATATTGTGCCGGCCTGTGGCGGTATTGAAGTGCAGATTGAGCTCTCCAGCCGACGTTTTATGGCGCTGAAGGCGCAGCGGCGTGCGATGGCGGGGCGCACCGGCTGTGGCGTCTGCGGCGTGGAGCAACTGGCCGAGATCGGTAAACCGGTGCCCGCGCTGCCCTTTACCCAGACCTTTGATTTCAACCGGCTGGACGGCGCGCTGCGCCAGCTCACCGACTTTCAGCCGATCGGCCAGCTGACCGGTTGTACCCATGCGGCCGCGTGGATAGCGCCAGACGGCCAGCTGCAGGCAGGCTGTGAGGATGTCGGTCGCCACGTGGCGCTGGATAAGCTGTTAGGCCAGCGCTGTCAGGCAGAGTGGGGAAGCTGCGGTGCTGTGCTGGTCTCCAGCCGGGCCAGCTATGAGATGGTGCAGAAAGCGGCGATGTGCGGTGTGGAGATCCTGTTCGCCGTCTCTGCTGCCACCCGGCTGGCGGTGGAGGTGGCGCAGCGCAGTAACCTGACGCTGGTCGGGTTCAGCAAGCCGGGCCGGGCCACGGTATACAGCCATCCTCAGCGCCTGCGCCAGTCAGACCCAAAGTAAAACAATCCCTTAGATCGTTTGGTTATACTGGAGGCAGGGAAAGCCATAACCCCTGTGCCCCGCCCGCCTGGGGTGTTAACCTTACTGATTGCGGGGCATTGATATCCCTTTTCCCGATCATTTATTTAACTATAATGATCCGACTGCTTACCCGGTGCTGAAAAAACTGGCACCGCCATAACTTTAATGGAGACGATGAACATGAGTTATTCACTGCCATCCCTGCCTTACGCCTACGACGCGCTGGAACCCCATTTCGACAAGCAGACGATGGAAATCCATCACTCTAAACACCACCAGGCCTATGTTAATAACGCTAACGCAGCGCTGGAAGGTACCGAGTTCGCTAACCTGCCGGTTGACGAGCTGATCGCTAAACTGGACCAGCTGCCGGCCGACAAGAAAGGCCCACTGCGCAACAACGCCGGTGGCCACTCTAACCACAGCTTCTTCTGGAAAGGCCTGAAAACCGGCACCACCCTGGGTGGCGAGCTGAAAGCGGCGATCGAAAAAGATTTCGGCAGCGTTGAGGCTTTCCAGGCCGAGTTCGAAAAAGCCGCAACCACTCGCTTCGGCTCCGGCTGGGCGTGGCTGGTTAAGAAGGGCGACAAGCTGGCGGTGGTCTCTACCGCTAACCAGGACAGCCCGCTGATGGGCGAAGCGGTTGCCGGTGCTTCCGGTACACCAATCATCGGTCTGGACGTGTGGGAACACGCTTACTACCTGAAATACCAGAACAAACGCCCTGACTACATCAAGGCATTCTGGAGCGTAGTAAACTGGGACCAGGCTGCAGAGCTGTTCGCTGCGGCGAAATAATCTGTTAGTCCGCTGATAACCGGCGAGGGTCATCCCTCGCCGGTTTTTTTTCGCCCGTCTGGCGCCACGCCGTTCACGGCCCTGGTAACCCTTACTCACTTAACCTGGCCGGCTACCCTGGCGTAAACAGCATAATTACGCTGTGATTAAGTGATAAATTAACTTAATCATCTGCTTATTGCTTCCTACTCAGCGCTTAGCGCTATAGTCATTGGACATCTGGATGGCTAATACCATTTCGTGTTAGCTTATGCCCTTTCGTTCGTTGCCAGCAGTGATAATCCATTAAAAAATGCGGCTCGACTGTTGATTTTTTTTGCCAGAGAAACTCGTCATGACCGCGTTAAATCGCCTTGAAATGCGCCATATCTCGATCGCTTTTGGCGGTTTTATGGCGCTTAAATCGGTGGACCTCACCCTGGAAGGACATTCGATTCACGCGCTCACCGGCGCCAACGGGGCCGGAAAATCGACGCTGATGGCGGTCCTTTCCGGTGCCTGGGAGCATTACAGCGGTGAAATCCTGCTCGATGGACAACCGGTCACTATCCGTTCCCCGCGCGATGCCAAACAGCTGGGTATTCACCTGGTGCAGCAGGAGGTGGACGTGGCGCTGGTCGCCGGCCTCAGCGTGGCGGAGAACATCATGCTGGATCGGCTGGCCGAAGGCGGCGTGCTGTATCGCTGGGGTGAACTGCGCCGCCAGGCCCGCGCCCTGCTGGCACAGCTCGACGTGCAGATCGACGTGCGCCAGAAAGTTGAGCAGTGCACGCTGGCGGAAAAGCAGCAGATCCTGCTGGCGCGTGCGCTCTCCCACCACTGCCGTTTCCTGATCCTCGATGAACCTACCGCACCGCTCGATCAGCATGAAAGCGAACGGCTGTTCAGCGTGGTGCGGCGTCTGCGTGAGAGTGGCATCGGCGTGGTGTTTATCTCCCACCGCATTCATGAACTGAAGGCTACCTGTGACCGGCTGACGGTACTGCGTGACGGGCAGCTGATTGAAAGCGGCCCGATGCAGGGGCTGAGCGGTGAACAGATCGTTGAAAAAATGCTCGGCCACCAGCTGGACGATATCTACCCGCCGCGGCGGCCGCCGTTCAGCGATGAGGTGCTGCTGCAGGTGACCGGGCTGCACGATGAGAAGTTGCTGAAAGACATTACCCTGACCCTGCGCAAAGGCGAAATCCTCGGCCTTGCCGGGCTGGCCGGCGCGGGCAAAACCGAGCTGTGCAAGGCGCTGTTCGGTGCCAGCAAGAGCCGCCTGCAGCAGGGCGAACTGCATGGCAAGCCGTGGCGGCCGACCGTGCCGCACGCGGCGGTGGCTAACCGCATGGCGCTGATCCCGGAAGAGCGGCGTAAAGAGGGGATCTTTATCGATGAGTCGGTGGTGATGAACCTCAGCGTCAGCGCGGATAACAGCTTCTCGCGCTGGAGCCTGTTTGGCCACCGCCGCGCCTGGCGCTGGGCGGAAGAGGTGATTGCCAGGCTGGGGGTGCGCACCACCGGGCCACGGCAGACCCTGCGACGCCTCTCCGGCGGCAATCAGCAGAAGGTGGCGATTGGCAAATGGCTGCGCAATGACGCCGACGTGCTGATCTTTGATGAACCGACTAAGGGCGTCGACATCAAGGCAAAAACGGACCTGTTCGAACTGATCGACGGGCTGGCGCGCCAGGGCAAAGGCGTGATTTACGCCTCCGGCGAATTTTCCGAACTGGTTGGCCTGTGTGACCGCATCTGCGTGTTGTGGGACGGTCGCATTGTTGCCGAGATGGCGGCCAGCGACGTTAACGAAGAAACACTTTTACTTTACTCCACCGGAGGAACCCCTGCGTGAGCAGCAAAGAACACTCTCTTAAAGCGGCACCGTCCGTCCGCCATCAGCTCACGGATTTTCTCTATAAGTGGGGCATGCTGCTGACGGTAGTCCTGCTGATCGCCGGCTTTGGCATCGCGTCTGACAGCTTCCTTGAGCCGACCAACATTATCAATATCCTGCGCTCGATCGCCATCGTGACGGTGATCGCCATCGGCGTCTCCGTCTCGCTGACCATCGGCGGATTCGACCTCTCTGTCGGGTCAACGGCGTCGCTGGCCAACTCGCTGGTGATTTCACTGTTTGTCTGGTACGGCTTTGGTCCCACTCAGGCAATTGCTCTGACCCTGCTGCTGTGTACGCTGGTCGGCCTGTTTAACGCCTTTATGATCGTGGTGCTGAAAATTCCCGATATGCTGGCGACGCTGGCCAGCCTGTTCGTGGTGCAGGGCGTGGCGATGACCTACAGTTTTGGCGGTTCGATCACGGAAAACATGGTGTTGCCGAGCGGTGATATGGCCGAAGGCACTATTCCGCCGGTGTTCTCGCTGCTGGGCCAGGTGCCGGTAATTGTTATCGTTATGCTGGTCGTCACCGTGGTAGCGCAACTGCTGCTGTCGCTGACCAAACACGGGCGGCGCATGTATGCGATCGGCGGTAACCCGGAGGCGGCGCGCCTGTCCGGCATTCGCACCAACCGTTACCGCATCCTCGCCTATGTGATCTCGGCGCTGCTGGCCGGGCTGGGCGGCATTTTGCTTGCGTCACGCATCGGCTCCTCGCAGGTAAACGCCGGTGGCGGTTATCTGATGGATGCGGTGGCGGCGGCGTGGATTGGCCTGTCGCTGGCGGGGGCGGGTAAACCGAACGCGCTGGGCACCCTGCTGGGCGCGGTGATCCTCGGGGTGCTGCAGAATGGCCTGGTGATGCTGTCGGTGCCCTATTACGCCATGGATATTATTAAAGGTCTGGTGCTGGCGGTTGCACTGGCTATCACCTACGTTCAGCGCCGACCGGCCTGACATTTGCAGACGGGAAAAGAGAATAATGAAAAAAATTACGCTTTCACTGCTGGCGCTGAGCCTGTTAAGTTCGCTGCCCGCCCTTGCGGCTGACGTTGCCATCCCGGCCGCGATTGCCGATCATCAGGGCCCGGTGCGCGTGGCGGTGATCCGCAACCTGGGCTCGGACGATAACACCACCCAGTTTGTGGCCGGGGCGATCCAGGAAGGGCGCAAGCTGGGCTTTAAGGTCAGCACCTTCCTCAGCAACGGCGATGACGCCCGTTTCCAGGACTTCGTGAACCAGGCGATCAGCCAGAAGTATGACGGCATCATTCTGTCGCACGGTAAAGACCCTTACGCGACCGCGCTGGTAAAACGCATTACCGACGCCGGCATCAAGGTTTCGGTCTTCGACACGCCGGTGAATCAGACTCTGCCGGGCGTCACGGTGACCGCCCAGGATGACGCCTCGCTGGCGCAGCTGTCACTCGATCAGCTGGTGAAAGACAGCAACGGCAAAGCGAATATCGTGAAGCTGTGGGTCGCCGGCTTCCCGGCGATGGAACGTCGCCAGGTGGTGTATGAGAAGGTGCTGAAGGCCAACCCGGGTATTCACCAGCTGGAATCGATTGGTGCCGTCTCTTCCGACGTGCAGGGCGATACCGCTAATAAGATTGGCGCCATTCTGGCTAAATATCCGAAAGGCAAAATTGACGCCATCTGGGGTTCATGGGACGCGTTTGCTCAGGGCGCTTACAAAGCCCTGCAGGAGAACGGCCGCACTGAAATCAAACTCTACAGCATTGACGTTTCCAACCAGGATCTGCAGCTGATGAGCGAGAAAAACAGCCCGTGGCAGCAGACCGTGGCGGTAGACAGCAAGCTGATTGGTGCAATCAACATGCGCCTGGTAGCCAATAAAATCGGCGGCGAGCCAACGCCGGCCAGCTATCAGTTCCAGGCCGCAGCCATCTCTCAGTCGCAGCTCAAGGCCCAGCCAGGTGCCGTTAACGTCGCCACACTGAGCAAGATTATCCCAGGCTGGGGCACCTCACCTGATTTCGTCGCACCGTGGTTCGCACCGCTGGAAGCAAAATACGGTAAAAAATAACCTCCGATTACGTCTTCCGACAACGGCTTATCCTGCAGGATAGGCCGTTTTTTTATCCTCAGCGATCCGTACAGATGTAAAGCGGCATATTCAGCCCGGAAACCAGCCAGCTGTCGTGGTTAAAGCGCTGCAGGTAGAGCAGTAAAGCAGGGTTTTTTACCAGCCGTTGATAAAACACGCTATCAGGAATGTTGTCAGTTTCACTGACGTTGCTATGGCTGTAATTGAGTTCCAGTGCCTGATTTTCAGGATGATAGTGGTAGGTCATCATCAGGACCCGGTTGAGCAGAAATCGCCCTTCAGGTGTGGTCATCTGACCGGAAAATTGCATTGCCAGTCGTGATTTTCCCAGCGTGACCAGGGAAACCTGGCCATCCATGGTGGTGGTGGTGGCATCCTGATTAATCGCAAAATGAACGTTCGCCCGGCAGGAGAGTGCCAGCGCAGGGCTGGCCCGCTCGGGCGCCAGGATCCACATGCAGATCGGCATAATCAGTGCAGTACACAGCAGGGCACCGGCGATAAGCGTTTTCTTGATCATGGTTTATCGATGGTGACAGAGAGGTAGTTCACACAGTGTTCGCTCTCCAGCGTTCCGATAACGCACTGGGCGAAAAACAGACCTTTCTGTTCATTTTTTTCCTCTGGATTGAAATGATAGAATTCAAAGTAATTCGTGCTTTTTTTATTATTACAATCGATGTTATTACGATTAATAACCTCTTTGAGGCGGTTTTTTTTCTCCTCCTGATACGACGGATTACCTGCATTCATCTCATACATCAGGCAAAGCCCGATCGGTGGGAAAGGAGTCATCGCCACCTGCGATCTCGTCGGCAGGGTAATTACAGTAAGTAAACTAATGGATATCAGTATCAGCGCTACTGTTATGCTAATGTTAGCGACGGTATTAAGCGAAAGAGACGCCTTCTGGTGTGGTTTTTCGGTTGCCTCCGATTCAGGTGAAACTGTTTTGGTATCGGCATCAACGCGGTTTTTGTTTATGTGAACGGCATCATGGCATCGGGTGACCATCGCCAGCCGAAATCCTTCTTTCGGAACGGTCGTGATGACATCATCCTCAACGCCCAGCTGCCTGAATGTTTTTCTCAAATAACTGATATGATTGCTAAGGTTATTACTGGAAGGGATAAGGCCATTTTTTTCCCAGACGTTGGTGAGCAACGATTCGCGCGATGATGTTTTGCCGGCATTTACTATGAGTTCGGTTAATAATAGCGTGCTTGGGCGCGAAAGTTGCAGAGAGGCGTTCTCTTCCCCCATAAGCTGGAGCCAGCCGGTTGCAGAATCAAAATCTATTTTTTCATTAATCAAATATTTCATTTCATTTCTGATTTTTATTTTTGATTGCGTTTGTTATCAAAAGATTCATAACGCAAGTTGGCCGGACGAACTTATCCTGTCGCTGCAGTGCGATATAACATCCTGCCTCATGCGTGATTAAAATTAATCACTATTGACGCTATATTAATGCGCATATAAAAATCCTTATCAGGAGGCTGGTTTTTCGATAAATCAGTCTTTAATTCCTTAAAATCTCACTATGTTAGTTTTATATTCTATTATAAATTAATAATTGATATTAAGTTTTGATTAAGTCAGGCTGAGGTTATCATTGTCACAACAGGGGTTAGGTAAAAGTTTGGCCGATCCTTTCACAGCAGGAGCTATATATTTTATAAAGGAGTTGTCAATGTTCGAACGTGCCAGTTGTCTGCATCGGGAAAAATCTGTCGCAAAGGTAATTCATGCACTTAACGAGTTTTTTGCGGAAAAAATGCCATCCGGACCGCATCCCATTTATGCCAGTACGCGTGATATCGCAGATCGCTCCGACTTAAGTATTTATAATGCCAGACATATATTGATCAAGCTTGAAAAAGAAGGAATGATTACCTCCATTAAGAATGAAAATCGTAAGAGTTTGTACTGGAATAAAACAGAGAAACTTAAGGGAATTTAACTATTGGCTTCTCTTACTCTCCGGAGCGGGATTGCCGGGTAACACCTTTTTCTCTGGCGATGCGTTCTTCTTTTTATTTTCCGGATACGACTCGGCAATCCGTATATCGTAAACCATTGTGGCATTGGGCGGCACTTTAGGTGGATAGCCCTTCTCGCCATACGCCAGATTTGGCGGGACCACAATAGTAACGGAACCATGATTTTTTATCTTACTTAGCGCTTCCTGGAAGATGGGTGGAAAAGCCGATAAAGGCTGCGTCAGCACGATCCCTTTGGCATCCATATCTTCGATCACCTTACCGCTGGCCAGGCTCTCTTTTACCACCACGTCAATACTGGTATTCGCCGAAATTGGCGTATCCCCGATATAGCCAATCTGATACCAAAATCCGAGTTTGCTCTTATGCGTTTTTTTATCGTTAATGAAGGCCTTAACAAAGTTTTTCGTCGATTTGTCCAGGCGGTTCATGAATTTTTCCCGGCCGCTGTTTAGCTGGGTTGCAACGCTGGCAATGATCTTTTCCATATCTGCCAGCGGTATTTTTGCTGTGTTTTTAAAAGCATCAACGATGCCTGCCAGTACCACCCGACGGTCGTTGTCCACCGCAGACCAGTTGTGATTTTCAGCCTGCACCTGCAGTATTTCCTGGCCCATCGAGAAGCCGATAGCGTAGGCTTCGCGCGTGGCTTTCTGCCTGAGTTGTGCAGCAGTGAGTTCTGCCACCCCAGGCTTAACCGCAACGGATTGTTTCACCTGCTGCTGTGCCAGCACCTCGTCCAGCCTGGCCTGCAGCGCCTTAAGCTTCTCCTCGGCGCTGTTTTTTTCGGCCAGCAGCGCGGCGCTGGCCTTGCTGGCGGAGCTGCTGCTGCTTTTCTGCTGAGCCAGCACCTCGTCCAGCCTGGCCTGCAGCGCCTTGAGCTTCTCCTCGGCGCTGTTTTTTTCGGCCAGCAGCGCGGCGCTGGCCTTGCTGGCGGAGCTGCTGCTGCTTTTCTGCTGTGCTAACACGCTGTCCAGCTGTGCTTCTGCTGCTTTGCTTCTTAGCAGACTGTCTGCCAGCTGTTGCTTCGTATGATTAAGCCCGGCAATCTGCTGTTCAAGCTCTGCCTGCTGTTGTGCCGTTGCCTGCTGGCCTGTGGCATCGCGACGGAGCAGCGCCGTATAACGATCGCGCAGTGAAATGAGCTGCTGTTGCAGCTCCTGTTGCCGTTGCCGTGTCCTGTTTACAAGCTGCTGTGATTTCTTCGCCCGTTGGTTGGCCAGCCGGAGTTTTTCTGCCAGCGCCAGCTCAGACGGTGAAAAATGCCACAGATTACGGAAGGTGCTGGCAAGGTTTTGCAGCGTCTGGCGATCGGCCTCGCTCAGCGAGGGAACCGCTGGCAGAGTCGCCGGTGACGCAGGGGGGAGCCGCTCCAGGCGGGTAATTTTTTGCCGTAAATCTGACAGCTGCTGGTTGCGCTCACTCAGTTGCTGCCTGCTTTTTTCCAACTCGTGTTGCAGCGCCAGCCGTTGCTGATGTTCAACATCAGATGGCGGGGAGGGTTTTCTTTGGGTTCGCGTGGGGGTTACGGTAGGCCGCTCCCGCGGGGGGGCGGCCTGTTGCTGGTATTTACGGGCAAACTGCAGCACGGCAGGGCCTTCATCTGCCAGCGCGTTGTGCTGGAGTAACGAGTAGCAGAGTAGACTCAACGTGATTGCCGACAACCGGAAGGATATCCGCCGACGGACCATCATGGCCGTGCCTCGCCCCGGTTAGTCAGGCTGTCCAACAGCGTTTGCGCGATCTGTGCGCAAAGGAGATTGGCACGATAGCGATACAGTGAGTCGACGGTGTCCTGAGTATCTGCATTCGTTTTACTCCGCAGATCGGCATACTGTGCTGCGCCATGCATCAGGTAATCGAAGGCACTACGCATCCGTTTAAACTGGGCAGGATTCATGGTCTTAAGCGCATCCAGTTGCCCCTGACACTGCTGAAGCCGGACCCGATCGCCTTCATCTTTTTGACTGCGCGCCGGTTCAGCACGATTTGTTGCCAGCGCGGTTGTCGCCGGTGCTACAGCAATGGTCGGCGGGGTCACTACGGTCTTTTTTTCTGACTGCGGTAAGAGTTGGCAGCCGGCCAGTAGTAGTGAACAGAGCAAAACGATTCTGTTTTTTTTGCACATAATGGGAGTTAACATCGCGGTGATCATCGTGGACTCTTTATTTATCACGCCCGCACCAGGACTCGCACCAGCCTTCCTGCAGTAGCCAGTAGTTAAGTTCAGCAGGGCGGATCATATTGAGTTTGGCCATGATATTCCTTTTGTGCGCACTCACCGTCTTCTCGCTGATCAGCAGAAAACGGGCAATCGCGCCATTACTGATACCGCGAGCCAGGTAACGCAGCACTTCGATTTCACGCCGGGTGAGCAAACCAAAAGAGTGCGGAGTGCAGGGCCTGGCAAGCAAACTGCGTAAATCAGTATGCGGAGACGTACGGCTCTGTACTTTTCTGTAAAAGTCAGCCAGCTGGCTGTCACGGTATAAGGTCGGAAAATCATCTAAGTGGGGAACGGTTATGTTGCCCTCATCCGGCAGTGGTGTTCTGTCGCGGAGGATAAAAACGTCAAGCGACCGCGTAGAGACGCGGCGATGAAGGTAATGACAATTGGCGATGGATATGGATTCGGCAGCAATAAACAGGATTCTTGCATCATAATTAAATACGCAATCGGTAAACGAAGGCGAAATGCCCTTAGCTAACAGATACTCAGAAATACAGGCGGCGAGCCCGTCAGCAAAGTACCGATTAGGGTCGTTGATTACGATCGTCAGCTGATTTCTGTTCATCCGTTTTTCATCCACTGTTGTCCCTAACCGGAGAGACGGACATCGCCTCTCAGCGGCTGTCATCGCCTTAATTCATCACATTAATCCATATATTGTATCGTTATTAATATTATGGCAAAAGTAAGTATCACCAGTTTTGCAAATTGCGATATATATAACTGGCTATTGAATTTATGCGATGTTAGTCGTCGCAAAAGAATTTAAATAAAGCTTTTGCGATATTAAATTTTATTAATAAGCGTATTCGACAGCGGGTAAGGCCTGACAACAAGGGGGAAGGTACAGCAGGTGAGGCGGGGGAAAGCAATCTTCCGGGAAGGCTGACATGACGCGCCGTCTAAAGAGACGTTTCACATCAGCCTGGATGACATCCGTCAGATACCGGCGTTAAAACGCAGCGCGAGCGTAACCGGTCATCTCTTTCAGACCCAGCTCGCGGCCCAGCGCGGAAGTCGGATGCACCACAATCAGTCCGCGAACGCTTTTTTTCAGCGCGCCCATGTTGGCCTGTTCTTTTTTGGTGATCGCCCGGCTGAACGGCAGTTTTTGCAGCTGCTGCGCTTCCTTGCTGAGTTTTTCAGCCCGCACGCCGCGCAGACGTTCAATTTCAGCCTGCAGCTTATCTTTCTCTTTCAACAGCTCGCCAAGCTTCTCGCTGTCGCCAGACGCCAGCAGCGTCGGTTCTTTATGGTTCAGGGCATCCAGCTTGTCGCTCAACGCTCTGATTTCATCCTGCACTTTTTCTGTCATAACCGTAACCGTCAACAATGATTCATTGCAGCAAAGGATACACGAAAGCGGCGGAAAGAGGGAAAAGGGGCGTTATTTTTTAAAAGCCTGCTTTTGGCTGATCCGCGCGATCAGCGCGGTCAGCGACAGCACCATGGTCGATCGCACCACCTGCAGATAGCGTTGCTGCTGCATGGCGCGTAGTTCCGCATCATCGCTGACGTAGTCGGGGCAGGGCGGCAGGGCGGTAACGCAATGCAGCTCACCAAAGGGGCCGAGGATCTCATCGTCGGTAAAGCGGTACTCGCTGCCGTCGTGGTTCAGCTCTTCACGCAGCGCCATCAGCAGCTCGGCATCTTCATACTCGCTGCGGTTGATGATGCCGAGGCCGTAGACCAGCTTCAGGCGTACCGACAGCTCCCCCAGCGGGCCATCACCGAGCAGCAGCGGTTCGACCGCGTACTTGACGGCATAGTCATCCTTGCGGAACACCTGAGTAATCAGAATATTGACCGCTTCGGCCAGCAGCTCAACGGCGGCGATCAGAAAGCTTCTCACCGAACGTCCGGTGTTCAGGCGCTCCAGCACCCGATTTTCAA
The DNA here is from genome assembly GCF_002865965.1 of Erwinia sp. B116. NCBI lineage: Bacteria > Pseudomonadati > Pseudomonadota > Gammaproteobacteria > Enterobacterales > Erwiniaceae > Erwinia > Erwinia sp. B116. The sequence continues at coordinate 111,500 of NZ_JRZZ01000005.1, read as the reverse complement.
AAGCCTGTGGTTGTTCCATGAGAGCCTGCACGTGATTCGTAATGGGGCATAATGGCGTCGGTACGGGCGCAGCAGCGCTGCACCCGTAGGGTTCATCCGTGAGGAAGGCCGACATTATGACACAGCGTTGTAAGCCTTCACCACCGCCGCCACAACATCACTGTGGGCATCCAGGCCAGAGATCTCTGCCAGGGTGGTGGCAACATCCTGTTTCGCCAGCAGTTCGGTCAGCTGCTGCGCCTGAGGGTCCTGCTCGCTGCGATAGTGCAGCGCGGCCGCGATGCCTTGCACCAGGTTGTCGTGCGGCAGCTGATACTCCAGCGTGCCCAGCGTCGGTTTAATCAGGCGGTCACCGGCGCTCAGCTTGCGCAGCGGCTGACGTCCGACGCGCTCGACGTCATCTTTCAGGTACGGATTCTCAAAACGGCTGAGGATCTTGCTGATATAGGCCGCGTGCTTATGTGCATCAAAGCCGTAACGGCGGATCAGCACCGCGCCGCTCTCCTGCATCGCGCCTTCAACCACCTGACGTACCTTTGGATCGAGAATCGCATCACGGATGGTCTGATGGCCGGCCAGCTGGCCGAGATAGGCGGTGATGGCATGGCCGGTGTTCAGCGTAAACAGCTTACGCTCGACAAAGGCCATCAGGTTGTCGGTCAGCTCCATGCCGGCAATCTGCGGCAGCGGGCCTTTAAACTGGGTCTGATCGACGATCCATTCGCTGAAGGTCTCTACGGTCACTTCCAGCGGATCGCTGCTGCCGGCTTCTGTCGGCGGAACAATACGGTCAACGGCGGAGTCGACGAAGCCGACATGCTCTTCGAGCCAGGCGTGATACTGCTCCGGCAGCGCCTTCAGCACGTGGCCCTTCAGCTGAGTGGTGCCACGCACCATGTTTTCACAGGCGATAATGTTCAGCGGACGGGTATTAGCGTTATCACTGCGTTTAGCCAGCCCTTTCGCAATGCTGCCCGCAATGCGCTCAAGGATCTGTGGGCCAACCGCCGTGGTAACGATATCAACCTCAGCCACCCGATCGATAACCTCGTCGCTGGTGCTGTTAATCGCATCAACCCCGGTGACGATCTCGGTCTTCGCCTGCTCACCGACCACCTGTACCGGGTACTGATGGCGCGCGTTCAGCGCGTCGAGCACCGCCTGATTAACATCGGCAAAGGTGAGCTGAATACCGGCATCGGCCAGCAGTTTGCCGATAAAACCGCGGCCAATATTACCCGCGCCAAAATGCAGAGCTTTCATAATTAATCCCTTCTTACAGAGTCAACGAGCCAATAAACAGGGGCCGGGCAAGCCCGGCCCCTGGGGCGAAATCAACGAATGGCTTATGGATCAGGCGCGCGCGTCACCGGACAACAGATCCAGCACGTCCTGCACGTTGCTGGTGGTGGCCAGCCGTTCAATCACCGAGTCATCATCCAGCGCATTGGTCAGGGCGGTAATCACCTGAATATGCTCGTTGTTGCGTGCGGCAATGCCGATCACTAACCGGGCGATGTCGTCTTCATCATCCCCGAACTTCACGCCGTTCGGATACTGGCAGAAGACGATGCCGGTTTTCAGCACGCGATCTTTCGCTTCGATGGTGCCGTGTGGGACGGCGATCGACTCACCCAGATAGGTTGGCGTCAGCTTTTCACGGGCCAGCATCGCTTCCACGTAATCCGGCTCAACGTAGCCACCTTTCACCAGCTGCTCACCGGCAAAGCGGATCGCCTGCTCTTTGTCCGCGGCGTGATTGCCGAGGAACACGTTGGCGGCGCTCAGTTTGAACAGGTTGGCCTGGCCGTCATCATAGCTGTCGTTCAGCGTGGCATTGACCTTTTCACGGTGCTGTTCGCTGCGGTTGGCTTCCACCAGGCGCGCGGTCAGATCGTTATACAGGCCGCTGTCGAGGAAGTTGCTCAGCGAAATATGCTGCGCATGGGGTGCCTGGCGCATCGCGCGCTCGGTCAGATCGCGGTGGGTAATCACCAGGTCAACGTCGCCCGGCAGGCTGTTAATCGCCGAGTTGGTCACCGAGATGTTGCTCAGGCCGGCATCGGCCACCTTCTTACGCAGCACGCCGGCGCCCATGGCGCTGGAACCCATGCCCGCGTCACAGGCAACGATGATTTTACGCACGTGGCTCAGATCGCCGTGCAGGCCTTCAGCGGCAGTAGCGCCGGTCTGGCCTTTAGACTGCGACTTCATCTCCTGCATACGGCGGGTTGCCGCTTCGATATCGTCATCTTCTTTCACTTTGCTGGTTTTCAGCAGCACGGCAGAGACGACAAAGGAGACCGCGAAGGCCGCCACAATCGCCGCGATGTTAGCGAAGTAGGCACCTTTTGGCGTCATCGCCAGCACGGCGAGGATTGAACCCGGAGAAGCCGGAGACACCAGGCCACCGTTCAGCAGGGTCAGGGTGAACACGCCGGTCATACCGCCGAGGATCACCGCCAGAATCAGGCGCGGGTTCATCAGCACGTACGGGAAGTAGATTTCGTGAATACCGCCGAGGAAGTGGATAATCGCGGCACCACCGGCAGACTGCTTCGCATTGCCACGGCCGAAGAACATATAGGCCATCAGTACGCCCATGCCCGGGCCCGGGTTGGCTTCAATCAGGAAGAAGATCGACTTACCGGCTTCGCTGGCCTGCTGGATACCCAGCGGCGAGAAGATACCGTGGTTAATGGCGTTATTGAGGAACAGGATTTTCGCCGGTTCAACAAAGATCGAGGTCAGCGGCAGCAGGTTGTTCTGCACCATCAGATTTACGCCGGCCGCCAGAATGTGCGACAGGCCCTCAACCAGTGGCCCGATCGCCAGGAAGGCAATGATGGCCAGCAGCATGCCGATAATACCGGCAGAGAAGTTGTTAACCAGCATCTCGAAGCCGCTTTTAATCTTACCGTCGATCGCGCGGTCAAAAGATTTGATCGCCCAGCCGCCCAGCGGACCGGCAATCATCGCGCCGAGGAACATCGGCATATCGGCACCGACGATCACGCCCATGGTGGTGATCGCACCGACCACGCCGCCGCGGTCACCGCCGACCAGGCGGCCACCGGTAAAGCCGATCAGCAGCGGCAGCAGGTAGGTGATCATCGGGCCGACCAGCCTGGCCAGCGTTTCGTTTGGCAGCCAGCCGGTTGGGATAAACAGCGCGGTGATGATCCCCCAGGCAATAAATGCCCCGATATTTGGCATCACCATGTTGCTCAGAAAGCGACCAAAGCTCTGCACTTTGATCTTAAAATCTGATGAGGACATATAAACACACCCCTTATGAGTACGCGCTGACCCAGTAAGAGAGCGCGTTGATTTTTGTTGGAGACGTTACGGCGACGCCGTCAGTATCACTGTATGCAGGCGGACTCTATCACGCGAATATGACGCTTGCGATGCGTGCGGATAAAGTGTGATCTAAGTCACTATATGGGTGGGGTGAACCAGGTTGTTTTAGTGATTATGATCACGTTTATGCAGTGAGAACGCCTCTTTCTGTATGTAAAATCGTCGCGAAACGCTCATTTTTGTGATGCTTATCACAAATGATGACGTGCGTTACGTGTCATTTGTGTGATGAAGATCACAATAAATTTCAGGGTGAATTTCGCTGATTATTGATCTGTCGCGTTTCTGTGACGCGGATCTATCGAAGCGATATAGTCTGATAAAACGCGCCATATGAGGTCGCTAAGGGCCTGCAGGGAGCAGGACGCCTGCGGAAATGGGTGGCGGACGACGGGGCGCGTGATGTGGGGCACCGCGGTACCCCTTGCGGTGACTTACTGGAATCCGCCCTGCAGCGCGCTCTGCGCCCGGGTCAGCGCCTGGGTATTGGCGCTCAGATTGCTCATCAGCGTATTGTACTGGGTCGCCTGTTGCTGGGTCGGGAACTGCACGGCCGCGCCGTTGAAGCTCACCTGCGTCCCCTGCTGCTGCAGGAAATCGCCGGTCTGTACCGCATCCTGGCTCAGGGTCTGTAATGCCGGCAATAGCGGGATCAGTGAAGCCGCTGGCTGAGAAACCACCTTGTTATAGACGTTGTCATAGACCGTTTTCAGATCCTCCGGCTGTTTCAGCGTCCCTTTGCTGCTGTCCGCCTGGGTTTTAGCAGACTGAATCTGCTGGGCCAGCACGCCAAGCGCACCGCTGGCCTGGCGCAGAGAGTCGCGGCGCGTCAGGTAATCCTGCGGGGTACGAATGGCAGACAGTTCATCCACCACCGGCTTCATACCCGATTCCACCGCTTTATTGACCTGCTGTGAGAAGCCGTAAAGAATCGCGTAATCGCTGACATAGTTGCCGAACTTCTGCTTCTGGTCTTCGCTCAGGCTCGGCAGATGCTCGCCGCTGCGCATCACGGTATTTTGCAGGAAGTCGATAAACGCTTTGCGCTGATCTCCTTCTTTATCACCGCAGGCGGTCAGCTGCAGCACCAGAAACAGCGCCATAAACGGCACCAGCAGACGCATCCAGACACGCGCAGGTCCTGTGGTCATAAGAACAAACTCCTGTTTAAAACGGGTGATTTTAAGATTGCTACCGCGACTAAGAATAGTCGAACTGCATTTTTAAAGGTAGCCATCATTACTAACCCACCGCAAGGATGTTGATACCTAAAAAACGCTAAAATCATGAACATTGGACCGATATCTATCGAACAGGTGGCTATCGTGGGTTAATGTTTGTCTGCCGAAGCATCATGTCGGTAGATGGAATTTAACGTTAATCATGGAGAACAGACAATGAGTATACGTCAACTGACTCTCACCGAGTCAGCACAGGTCAGCGGTGCCGCGTTTAACCTGTGCGAATTCGATCGCGGTATGGCCGGATTCGAACGCTTCGCAAAAATGTTCACTAACGCTTACGGCGGAAAGGACTGGCGCTATATTGCTGCGGTGAACCCTGAGATCAACCGGGGGATGACCGGGTTTCTGAACAATATGGGGTTTGATGGTAAGGCCTCGCTGGCCGGCTGTAGGCAACAATTTGCCTGAGCCATACGCGGTATCCTGCCTGCCCGGGCCGCCGTTGTGCGGCCTTTTTTTTACCCGCGCCCCTGCCTGCAACGATCGGATCAGCTGATAAATTGACTTCAGTCAGTCGCGGCTGAGATTTTCAGCAGAATTGAAAAATAATCAAAAAATATGACCCAAATCACACGGAATTGTCTAGTATTTAAGTTCCTGGTGCTTTCCGTGTGGGCCCGACTCTGAGGCCGCCAGCGGCTGCTGTTCGCCAGCATTCAGAACCTGAGCTTCAGGTTCTACATCCTCTTGTTGTTCACGTTACGTGAGTTGAATGAGGTGCACTGATGGAATTAATGGAAACAAAAGATCCAATGCATGAACTGCTATCGAGTCTGGAACAGATCGTGATTACCCGTCAGACGATTGCCCTGTCCCCGATTCTGAAGGACGATGTTTTACTGCCTGAACCCAAACGCATCCGGGAGATTACCGGCATGCAGATTGATGAGTTTGCCCTGGCAATGGGCGTTAGCGTTTCCTCGGTGAAGAGTTGGGAAGCGAAGAAGACCCGTCCGTCAGGCAGTGCACAAAAACTGATGCAGTTGATTCATTCGAATCCGTGTCTCAGCAGACAGCTGCTGGGATAAAAGAACAAACCCGCCATCTGGCGGGTTTTTGTTTTACAGGGCGGCCTGCGCCTTCATATCGATCACAAAGCGGTACTTCACGTCACCCTTCAGCATCCGTTCAAACGCCTGCTCGACCTGATCCAGACGGATCACTTCCACCTCAGACACGATCTGGTGCTCACCGCAGAAATCCAGCATCTGCTGAGTCTCTCTGATGCTGCCGATCGAGGTTCCGGAGATGCTCAGGCGCTTAAAGACGATCGGCGTCACGTCCGGCGACTTGTGCGGCGCGTCAGGGATGCCGACCAGCACCAGGTGGCCGTTGGTCTTCAGCGCGGCGAGGTACGGGTCGAGATCGTGCGGTGCCGCCACGCAGTCGAGGATCATATCCAGGCTGTTCTTCACGCCTGCCATCTGCTCAGCGTCCTTCGATACCACCACTTCGCTGGCTCCGAGGCGCAGCGCATCCGCACCTTTTGCCGGAGAGGTGGTAAACAGCACCACTTCCGCGCCCAGCGCACGGGCCAGCTTCACCGCCATATGGCCGAGGCCACCGAGGCCAATCACGCCCACACGCTGGCCTGGCTGCACGTTCCAGTGCTGCAGCGGCGACCAGGTTGTCACGCCGGCACACAGCAGCGGTGCCACCGCGGCCAGCGGCAGGTTCTCCGGTACCGAAACCACAAACCTGCTGTCGACCACGATATTGTCGGCATAACCGCCGAAGGTTTTGCCGCCGATCACCTTTTCCTCGCCGTTATAGGTGGCGGTAAAGCCGGCTTCACAATACTGCTCTTCGCCGTCATGGCACTGCGCGCAGTGGCCGCAGGAGTCGACCATCACGCCGACGCCGACCAGATCGCCGGGCTTAAAGGCGGAGACCGCGCTGCCGGTGGCGACCACGCGACCAACGATTTCGTGGCCCGGCACCAGCGGGAACTGGCTGACGCCCCACTCGTTACGCGCCATATGCAGGTCAGAGTGGCAGACGCCGCAGTAGTGAATATCAATGTGTACGTCACCGGCCTGCAGCTCGCGACGGGTAAAGGTGAAGGGTTCCAGCGGGGTGTTAGCTGCTTTGGCAGCGAATCCGTAAGATTGCATTGATGTCTCAGCCTGGTTGGCAAAAACGGCACAGGGTAGGGATTTAAGGCGTCAGGGGCAAGGTGGAATTGTAAAGGGGGGTGTCTGGAAACCTGTTTCAGAGACCCGAACCGGACAGCCGGTAAACCCGCTGCCCGGTTCAGACGCCCACTCCGCACCGCTGAAGCGCAGGGAGGACACACAGCGCTTACGCTGCCCGCGCACAATGGCAGCAGCCAGCGATCGGCGCTGCCTGCGCGCAATAGCAGCCGCAGGCAGCCACCACTGTAGCACCTACTGCAGCAGCGAGATATCCGCTACCTGCAGGAACAGCGCGCGCAGCTTCGCCAGCAGCGTCAGGCGGTTTAGACGGATCTCTCTGTCGTCGGCGTTGACCATCACCTTGTCAAAGAAGTTGTCCACCGCTTCACGCAGCTCGGCCAGCTCGATCAGCGCATCCTGGTAGCGGCCTTCGGCGAAGTACGGTGCCAGCTTGCTGGTCAGCGCTGAAACGTAGGTCGCCAGCTTGATCTCTTCATTCTCTTTCAGCAGCGACGCCTGCACGCTGTCGTTCAGCGGCTCGTCGGACTTGGCGAGAATATTGGAGACGCGCTTGTTGGCGGCCGCCAGGCTGGCAGCCTGCTCCAGCGTACGGAAGTGCGATACCGCCTTCATACGCGCGTCGAAATCCGCCGGGCGGGTCGGGCGGCGTGCCAGCACGGCCTGGATGGTATCCACGCTGTGGCCCGCTTCCTGGTACCAGCTACGGAAACGGCCGAGCATAAAGTCGACCACCTCATCCACCACCTTCGCGTTGGTCAGCTTGCTGCCGTACAGGCGCGCGGCCTCTTCGGTCAGGGTCTGCAGATCCAGCGGCAGGTTCTTCTCAACGATGATACGCAGCACGCCCAGCGCCGCACGGCGCAGTGCGAACGGGTCTTTATCGCCTTTCGGATGCTGCCCGATGCCGAAGATGCCGGCCAGGGTATCCATCTTATCGGCGATCGCCAGCGCGCAGGCGATCGGGTTAGACGGCAGCGCATCGCCGGCAAAGCGCGGCTGATACTGCTCGTTCAGCGCGACCGCCACGTCTTCGGCTTCGCCGTCGTGACGCGCGTAGTGCATGCCCATCACGCCCTGGGTGTCGGTGAACTCGAACACCATATTGGTCATCAGGTCACACTTGGACAGCAGGCCCGCGCGGGTGGCGTGGTTGACGTCTGCACCGATCTGCGCGGCGATCCAGCCGGCCAGCGCCTGAATACGGTCGGTTTTGTCACGCAGCGTACCCAGCTGTTTCTGGAACAGCACGGTCTCCAGGCGCGGCAGGTTATCTTCCAGACGACGCTTACGGTCGCTGTTAAAGAAGAACTCGGCGTCGGCGAGGCGCGGGCGCACCACCTTCTCGTTACCGGAAATAATCTGCTGCGGATCTTTCGACTCGATGTTGGTGACGAAGATAAAGTTAGGCAGCAGCTTGCCCGCGGCGTCGTACACCGGGAAGTACTTCTGGTCGCCCTTCATGGTGTAGACCAGCGCTTCCGCCGGCACCGCGAGGAACTTCTCTTCAAAGGTGGCGGTCAGCACCACCGGCCACTCGACCAGCGAGGTCACCTCTTCCAGCAGGCTTTCGCTGAGGTCGGCGACGCCGCCAATCTGGCGCGCGGCGGCTTCGGCATCGGCCTTGATGGTGGCTTTACGCACCTCAAAGTCGGCCTGCACGCGGCCGCGCTCCAGCAGGATCTGCGGATACTGATCGGCGTTATCGATGGTGAACTCCGGCTCGCCCATAAAGCGGTGGCCGCGAATCGTACGGGCGGAGTCGATGCCCAGAATCTTCGCCGGGATCAGTTCATCGCCCAGCAGCAGGGTCACGGTGTGTACCGGGCGCACGAACTGCACCTCGGACGCGCCCCAGCGCATCAGTTTCGGGATCGGCAGCTTCGCCAGCGAGGTGGCGATCATCGCCGGCAGCAGCGCCTGCGCGCTTTCACCGGTCACTTTAGCGCGATGCACCAGCCATTCGCCTTTATCGGTGCTCAGACGCTCGGCCTGATCAACGGTAATGCCACAGCCGCGCGCCCAGCCTTCGGCCGCTTTGGTTGGCGCACCGCTGGCATCAAACGCGGCCTGAATCGCCGGGCCACGTTTTTCTACTTCGCGATCCGGCTGCGCGGCGCTCAGCGCGGCGACTTTCAGCGCCAGACGGCGCGGCGCGGCAAACCACTTCACGTCACCGTGGGCGAGGCCCGCAGCATCCAGCTCGGCGGTCAGGTTAGCAGCAAAGGACTCGGCCAGGCTGCGCAGGGCTTTCGGCGGCAGCTCTTCGGTGCCGATCTCCACCAGGAAGGTTTGTTCAGTCATGGCTGCCTCTTAGTTATTCTTGTTGCACATCGGGAAGCCCAGCGCCTCGCGGGAGGCGTAGTAGGCTTCAGCCACGGCTTTAGTCAGGGTACGGATGCGCAGAATATAGCGCTGACGCTCGGTGACCGAGATCGCCTTGCGCGCGTCCAGCAGGTTGAAGCTGTGCGCGGCTTTCAGAATACGTTCATAGGCCGGCAGCGGCAGCGGTTTTTCCAGCGCCAGCAGGCTCTGCGCCTCTTTCTCGTACTGCTCGAAGCAGCTGAACAGGAAATCGACGTCGGCGTATTCGAAGTTGTAGGTCGACTGCTCCACTTCGTTCTGATGGAACACGTCGCCGTAGGTGGTTTTACCCAGCGGACCGTCGCTCCACACCAGATCGTACACGCTGTCCACGCCCTGGATATACATCGCCAGGCGCTCCAGGCCGTAGGTGATCTCGCCGGTGACCGGCTTACACTCCAGGCCGCCGACCTGCTGGAAGTAGGTGAACTGCGTCACTTCCATCCCGTTCAGCCACACTTCCCAGCCGAGGCCCCAGGCGCCCAGCGTCGGGTTTTCCCAGTTATCTTCCACGAAGCGGATGTCGTGAATGGTCGGGTCCATGCCCAGCTCTTTCAGCGAGCCGAGGTACAGCTCCTGAATATTGTCCGGTGACGGCTTGATGATCACCTGGAACTGATAGTAGTGCTGCAGGCGGTTCGGGTTCTCACCGTAGCGGCCATCGGTCGGGCGGCGTGAGGGCTGCACGTAGGCAACGGCGGTTGGCTCCGGGCCGATAGCGCGCAGACAGGTCATCGGGTGAGACGTCCCGGCACCGACTTCCATATCCAGCGGTTGGATGATGGTGCAACCCTGTCGCGCCCAGTAATCCTGTAAGGTCAGGATCAGCCCCTGAAAGGTCTTGGTATCAAACTTTTGCATGTTGATGTCGCACGCGATGAAGTGGTTATAAAAAGTGGGCGTCAGTATACCCTTTGAGCGGGCTGATTACCAAAGTGCTGACGGGCGGTAAGCGCGTTTATCCCCGGCTAATTTTGCTGCCCCTGCCGCATAACCCGCTCATCCCGGTCTGAATTTTCCCGCATCAGGTTGTTGAAGCCCGGCCGCCTGGCTACGCTCTGACACGCAGCCTGCTGAACTGGCGAACAATGAGGATGAAATGTCGCAGAAAATCGGATGGATAGATAACTTACGCGCCCTGGCCTGCCTGATGGTGATTATGATCCACACCACCACCTGGTACGTCACCACCGGCATGTCGGTGGGTGAGCACAGCTGGGATATGTCGAACCTGCTGAACTCCGCTTCCCGCGTCTGCGTACCGATCTTCTTTATGATCTCCGGCTACCTGTTTTTCGGCGAGCGCAGCGCCCAGGCGCGCCACTTTGCCCGCGTGGTGCTGTGCCTGCTGTTCTACAGCGCGGTGGCGCTGGTTTATATCACCCTGCTGACGCCGATTAACGAGAGTAAATCGCTGGCGCACCTGCTGCAGAAGCCGGTGTTTTACCACCTGTGGTTCTTCTTCGCGATTATCGTGATTTACCTGTTCTCGCCGCTGATCCAGGTCAAGCCGGTGCGCGCCCGCTATCTGGCGGTGGTGACGCTGGTGCTGGCGATCGTTGCCAACCCGAACACCGTTGACGGCTCCATCGCCCGCTTCCACTGGCTGCCGATCAACCTTTATATCAGCGGCGACACCATCTACTACCTGCTCTATGCGCTGTTTGGCCGGGCGATCGGCATGATGGCAACCGGCGGACGCCGCACCGGCTGGCTGGCCGGGCTGGTTTTTGCGGCCTGCGTGGCGGCGATCGCTTTCGGCACCAAACGCCAGTTCGCGATTAACGGTGCCTTCGCCGATACCTGGTACCTCTACTGCGGCCCGGCGGTGTTTATCGCCGCGGTCAGCCTGCTGGTGCTGTTTAAAAACTGCTGTAACGACCGCGTACCGGCGTTTATGGCGCTGATTTCCCGCAACTCGCTGCCGATCTACGGCTTTCACGCGCTGTTTATCCACTTTATGCGCACCCACGACCTGGACAACACCGACCGGCCGTGGCTGGATATCCCGCTGATCTTCAGTATCACCCTCGGCGGCAGCCTGCTGCTGGCGATCGGGCTGAAGAAAATTGATACGCGGGGATGGGTGAGCTGAGAAAAGGGGGCTGCTGCATCTTAGGACCGCTTGTCCACAGGCATGACCGTTCGACCGCCAGCTGAAATGCCGACGGTGCAGAGTGACGTAAACAGAACCGTTGCTTACAGAGAACAGCGCCGGGCTGGAGGTACTCAGCCATTAATCGGCACTACGGATTGTTCAGCGGGGATGATCTGTTAGTGGTTCTGTAAGCCGGCGTCTTCCTGCCAGCGTTGTAAGGCCCGCCTTAGCTGGCGGGCGGAGGAGAACCCTGCCGCCAGCGCCGCCCGCTCGTTACCTTCCCCCTGCTGCAGCCGCTGCTGCGCCAGCGTCAGCCGCAGCTGCTCGTGGTAGTCGCGCACGCTGATGCCGAGATGGTCGCGGAACAGCCGGGTGAGATGGCGCGGGCTTACGTGCACCCGGCCGGCGATCTCCTCCAGCGGCCACGCCTGCTCCGGTTGTAACACCAGCAGATCCTGCGCGCGGTGGATCGCCGGGTGCAGATGGTTACGGTAGCGCAGAAACGGCGACAGCTGCGGATCCTCCCCCGAGCGGCGGAAATAAACCACCATTTCCCGCGCCACCTCCAGCGCCACCCGTGGCCCGCACAGCCGGTTAATCAGATGCAGCGCCAGGTCGATGCCCGCCGTAATGCCCGCGCTGGTCCAGATGCCACGATCTTCCACGAAAATCCGGTTTTCTCTGACCATCGCCGCCGGTTCCGCCACCTTGAGTCGGTCGATGACCTCATGATGGGTGGTGCACTGTACGCCGTGCAGCAGCCCGGCTTTCGCCGCCAGCAGCGAACCGGAACAGATGCACACCAGCGTAATGCGCTGCGCGTGAATGGCGGGCTGCATACGCATCAGCCAGTGGCGCGCCGCTAGCGCCTGCGGCGTATCGAACCACACTGTCGAGTCGCTGACGCCGGGCAGCACCAGCAGACAGCCGTCGGGCAGCGTCTCCGGCAGTGGTTCAATGCGGCTGATAAACATCTGAGTGGAACTCAGCACCGTCTCATCCGGCCCGATATAGCGCAGCGCAAAGGCATCACCGGCCAGCGCCAGCGTCTCTGCCGGGCCGGTGATATCCAGCGTCATCACGCCGGGGAGGGTGACAAAATAAACCGGGATGGTCATAGCAGACAGCCTCCTGCGGACAGAAAAGTTTGAGGTCGGTGATAACAATGCTGACGCTGGCATCAGCCCAGCTTATGCAGACACTGTTCGACGGTGGCAATATCCGCAAAGCGGTTGATCAGCACGCTCTCAGTACGGTGGCGAAGATCGGCCACGCTCAGGGTAATGCCGTTATGGGTGATCGGGAAGGTCAGTGTCGCTTCCGTTACGTAAGTCACCTGATAACCGAAATCCGATGCCACGCGGGCGGTGGTTTCACAGCACTGCTCGCTGCGCAGCCCGCTGATGATCACGTGCTTCACCTGCTGCTGCTCCAGCCACTGCTGCAAACCCGATTCAGTCAGCGCGTTATGCACCCGCTTATGGAAGGTGGCAACCGGCTGGTGGCTGAGAAACGGCAGGCGGGTCACCAGCCCGGACTCCGGCCTGAACGCCTCGTCATCATCCTCATGCAGCACGTCCACCACCGCAATCCCGCGCTGCTGGCAGCCGGCAACCAGCGCACTCAACGCCTGCTCAAACGCCGGGGTTTCCGGCGTCTCACGGTAGCCACGATGATAGAAGGATTGCTGCGCGTCAATCACTAACAGTACGGTGTCGGTCATTTTGGGACTCCTTATGAGGTGGGGTTAGGGCTATGATCTACGGGATTGGGGAGGGGGAGAAGGCCAGAAAAGGACGGGATAGGGGTTGGGAGGGACAGGTTCGCGAGGTAGGGGGAAGTTTATAGATCTTGATAAAAGAATCAGGGAGGTCTGGAGAAGTGAATAATACATTTTAAATAGATACTTACATTGCTGATCTGCTCAAAATCTCTCACTCTTGTAACGTTTATAAAACGCTGACTTGTTCGGTTTTACCGAACAAGTCACATCAAACTGTACGCCATCCCGTGATCGGTCTTGTAGCGCCGATCAGATCGCATACTGATATTTCTCCAGCGCCCTGACCGTCAGTGGTAAACCCTGCTTAAACAGCATCTCCAGAAACTCTTTTACTGCCAGCGGCGGGTGGCGAAGTGATTGTCGTTGTCTTCTGACCGCTTTGAGTGCCAGAGCATGGTTGAGGTCAAAAAGGTCGGAGATAAACTCGTCAGGGTGCAGTGCCTCCATATGATAAGAAGCGAGGATTTCCGATGGGAAGTCGCGCTGATTGAGCGTAACAATCACTTCGGCTTTAGCCCGTATAGCCGTTGCAAGAACGTGCCGGTCATCGCTGTCTGGCAGGCTTAATCTTTCAATCAGTGATTCAAACCCTGATATGTTGGCATCTGGCAGTGCCGTATTCATCAACTGAACGGTGTGTCTGAGCGCATCAGGTTTTATATCCACCCGATTAGCTAACAGGTTGCGACACCATTCATCGTGGATACGGCTGCTCCATTTAGGCTGATACAGCCCAACAATTCCAAGATGCATCAGCAGATCCCGTAAGCGTGCCGGGTAGAGTACACAGGCATCCAGTACCACCGGATAAGGTGAGTGTCCCATGATTAAACTTCCCTGATTAATAGATTCCTAAATTTTGCCCCTGATCCGCCAGGGCCTGCATCGCCTCCAGACTCTGCTGTTCACGCTGTTGTTTATAGTTCAGCAGATCGGCAAACAGCACCCGGCGATGGCGTCCGGTTTTATGAAACGGTAGCTTGCCTTCTTCGAGCAACTTCACCATATGCGGACGGGAAACGTTGAGGATATTGGCGGCTTCCTGAGTGGTCAGTTCGGCCTGCACTGGCACGATCTGCACTGCGTTGCCCACGGCCAGCTCCCCGAGCACCTCAACCAGCAGGTTCAGTGCCCGGGCAGGCAGTTCAATACTGTGGGACTGATTATCTTCGCCGACGATTGAAATTCGCTGGGTTTCCAGTCGGGTGGAGAGGAAAGCTGCCAGTTCCCGTTGCCCGCGCTGTGCCACTTCGCTTTCAAAGGGATCGGGAAGGTTAAGAGGGATTAATGGCGTTGCCATAATGATTACCTTTGTCGGTGAGTCACTGCAAGATTAATCGAAATAGACGAAAATAACAATAATCGAAACAAACGAAACGTGCGCTCAGAAGGGTTTCCGGAATGCAGGACATTGCCCTAAAGCTAAAAACTCAACCAGCAGTTGCTTCCGTGCAGTAGATTTTATCGTCCGGTCGCCTGTAAAACCCTCTACAGCTACTGGTAGCCGCCAGGCAGGCTGTAAGCGCTATCCTTTACCAGGGCGCGGCTGTATAAAACGCAACCTGTAAGACCAACTTACAGGTTCATCAAAGGTCACCCCCTTTAGCCAAAATACCGCCCCACCAGCATCACCCCGGACGCCAGCAAAATCAGATTAATCATCCGCAGAAACTGCTCGCGCGACATTTTCAGGGTGAAGAAACGCCCCAGCGTGATGCCGATAATCATCCCAGGCAGCAGGGTCAGCGCCAGCAGCAGCAGGTGCCAGTCCATATACACCCCGGCGACAGCGAAGATAATCACCCGGGTCAGGGTGCTGAGGCCGATTATCGTAGTCTGGGTGATGCGGAACGCCTCTTTCTGCGGCAGCCGCCCGCCGAGCCAGATGGCATAGATAAAGCCGCCGCTGCCGAACAGCGCGCTGAACACGCCGCCGACCAGGCCAAAGGGCACCACGGCAGCGGGTGGAAAGGCGTGCGCCGGTTTACGGCCGATCAGCGACCACAGCGCGTAGCCGATAACAAATACGCCCAGCGCCAGCAGCAGGATCTCCGGGCGGGTGGTCAGCAGGATAGTGGCACCGACCAGGCTGCCGGCCACCATCAGCGGCACCAGCCGCCTCAGCTCCGGCCAGGCGGCGTTACGGCCGTCGCGGCTGACGTTGATGATGGCTGCGCAGAGATCCAGCAGCGCCAGCAGCGGCACGATCTGCGACAGCGGCAGGTACAGCGCCATCACCGGGCTGGCGATCAGCGCGCTGCCAAAGCCGGCAATGCCGAAAATCACGTAGGCCACCAGCAGGGTGACGGCGAGGATCAGATAAGCGGAAAGCGTAAGCGTATCGTGCATGGGGTTGACGGTTCCCTGTCAGTGATGGCGTAAAGCCGGGCTGGCGGCGTGTGCCGCCCGCGGATTAATTTGTGCTCAGTTTAACGCTCAATCGTAAAAATACTACAGGCGGGCTGATGATTTATTCGTCAGAAACAGTACTGGCTGCCTGAACGATGACCGGCAGAAGGCATCAGCGTTGAGCAGTGCCGTCGCGGCGTGAAACCTGCAGAAACCTTTTGCTCAGTCAGTCATCGTCAACTCTGACGGGCAAGCCACGCCCGCCCTCACCCTATCACCGGAACTGCGCCAGGCAGCTGTCGGTAAACATCTTCTCCGGCATCTGGCCCGGTGTGCCCGGCGCATTGCGGCTGAGGTTCAGCGCCTGGCAGGTCGCCTGCGCATCGAAGGCCACTGCGCTGAACTGGCGGATCAGCTGTGCGCTCAGGTAAACGCTGACGCAGGCGATCGCCAGGGCCATAACGGCGGCGGCAGGGAGATTTAAATAGCGGCTCATATAGCGGATCACCGGCAGTAACAGCAGGCGCGCCGCCAGTATCAGCAGCGCCAGGCCGGCCACGCCGCCCAGCGCCAGATACACCAGGCTCAGCGGCTTATCGTCACTGGCAACCAGCAGCCGATCCAGCGCTGCCCAGCACAGCAGCACCACAAACAGGTTCAGCGCCGCCCAGCTCTGCAGCACCTGCATAAAGCTGAGCAGGTGCAGCCCGCGCTTTCTGACTGAGATTACGGCCGTGGTGAGCAGCCAGAACAGCATGGCGAAGATCAGCGCATAAGCAGCCAGCAACAGGGTGAGGAAGCCCGGCCTGATCGCGCCGCTGAATCCGCTGATGTCAGACGCGTTCAGCAGCGCGCCCAGCCCACCGGTGAGCAGCGCCACCAGGCAAACCGAGGCGATAAAGTTCCATGCGGCGTCGCGCAGCGGTGCGGCTTCATCGCGGCCGTTGCGGATGGCGGGGTTGATAACGAACGTCACCAGCTGCGCAATAAATGCACGGGCGGGGCGGGCGGCGGGGCGGCCGGTCGCGAGCGGATGGTCCCTGTTCATAGCGATTCCCTGATTAAAAAGAGAGTAAATAACGGCGAATTATTATGCTTTCAGCACAATTATCCACAGCAAAAAGCAGAACGCCAGCGTCATCCGGCTGGCGTTCTAATTAGAGCAGATTGTCTCTGTGATTGGCGTTAAGAGGGCTGTTTCATCCGGGCAGGGGCGGCCTCTTTTAACGGTAAAACACGGCTGACCTCCGGGCCGTAGCCCTTCACCCGCAGCACGCCGTCCAGCAGCTCCACCACCGCAAACGGCGTGTCGTCCGCGCCGTCGAGCATGCCTTTCAGGGTAATAAAGTCGGTGCCGTCCAGCCGCGCGTAGCCGCCGCGGTGGTCGTGGCCGGTGAAGCAGGCGCGCACCCGGTAGCGTGCCAGCAGCTGCGCCAGCTCGCCGCCGTTCAGCAGGATATGGCCGGTGTGCGGTGCCAGCGGGTAGTGGCCAAACACCACCACGCTTTCGCCGATCGCCTGCGCTTCCGCCAGCTGCTGCTCAATCCATTTCATCTGTGCGGGGCCGACCGCGCCGTTCCACGGCTGCGCCTGCGGCTGGGCGCGGGAACGCAGATCGTCCAGCATCGCCATCGCCTGCTGGCAGTCGTCGCCGTTGCCTGCGTTGCAGTAGAGGCTGATGTCGTTGCCGTCAAAGACGATAAAGCGCCAGCCCGCCAGGCGGAACTGATAGTAGCTTTTCGGCAGGCCGGCGGGCGGCGACTGCGCCGCGCTCAGCCGGTCGGCCAGCGTCTGCGCGTCGTGGTTGCCGATCACAAACCCGTGCGGGTGGTGCAGTTTGTCATACAGCGGCAGCAGCGCGCGGTAGCTGGCCCAGTGCCGGTCGACCATATCCCCCAGCGTCATGACAAAATCCAGCGGCTGGGCGTTGAGGGCGGCGATGGCGCGCGGCAGCTTGTGCAGCGCGTGGCGGTAGTAGAGGTTTTTCGCCACGTCGGCGTCAACGTCGGCGTACTGCGGGTCGGCGATCAGCCCGAAGCGCAGCGTGCGGTCGGCCGGGGCGCTGCCGCGCAGCTGCGGCGGGGCATACAGCGCGCTGACCGGGCCAAGGGCCTGCAGCTGCAGGGGCGAGAGCGGGTGCGGGGTGGATTCAAAAGCCATCATAAACTCCGTTAACGTATGCCGGCGCGCATAAACGACTGCACAAACTGGCGCTGGAACAGCAAAAACAGCAGCAGCAGCGGCAGCGAGGTCATCAGCGTGGCGGCGCCCACCAGCGCCCACTGCACCCCCTGTTCCGGGGCAGAAAACAGCTGCAGGCCGACGGTGAGCGGGCGCACGGTGACTGAGTCGGTGATCACCAGCGGCCACAGGAAGTCGTTCCAGTGGAAGCTGATTGAAACCAGCGCAAACGCGACGTAGACCGGTTTGGCCAGCGGGATATAAATCTTGCGCAGGATATAGAAGCGGCTGGCCCCTTCGACGGTCGCCGCCTCCTCCAGCACCAGCGGGATGCTTTTAAAGGTCTGGCGCAGCAGGAAAATGGCAAACGCCGAGGCGAAGTAGGGCAGCGCGATGCCGGTCAGGGTGTCGCGCAGGCCGAGCGCGCCGATGGTTTTGTAGTTGTTGAGGATCAGCACGTCGGGGCTGATCATCAGCTGCAGCAGGATCAGCGCAAACAGCAGCCCGGAGAGCTTTAGCCGGAAGCGCACCAGCGCGTAGGCGGCCAGCGTCGCCAGCACCAGCTGCACCACCACGATCATCACCACCAGCAGCGCGGTGTTGATAAAATAGCGGCCAAACGGCGCGGCGTGCCAGGCGTCGATAAAGTTCTGCGCGGTCAGCGGCGAGAACAGGATAAAGCTGCCCTGATCGCTGGCCGGATGAATGGCGACCCAGACGGCCACCAGCACCGGCAGCAGCCACAGCAGCGCCGCCAGCCAGATCAGCGCGTTCAGGCACAGGCGGCCGACGCTGAAGGTGCGGGTGGCAGGAACGGACAGGCTGATACTCATTGGTAATGCGCTCGCTTATCCAGCAGGGTGAATTTAATCAGCGCAACCACGGCGAGGATCGCCAGCAGCACCACGGTCATCGCCGAGGCGGCAGGCAGGTCCCAGTAGCTGAATGCGGTGCGGTAGATATAGAACAGCAGCAGGCTGCTGCTGTTGTTCGGCCCGCCGTTGGTCAGCGCGATCACCTGGTCGACGATGCGGAAGGCGTTCATCGAGGCGTTAATCAGAATAAACAGCGTGGTCGGCATCAGCAGCGGCCACTGCACGCGGCGGAAGAAGTAGCGGCGTGAGGCCCCTTCAATCTCGGCGGCCTCCGCCAGCCGCGGGTCGATCTGCTGCAGCGCCGCAAGGTAGAAGATCATAAAGAACCCCGCCTCGCGCCACACCGAAATCGCCATCAGGCACCACAGCGCGCTGTCCGGGTCCCCCAGCCAGTTGACGGCGGGCAGCGAGAACAGCGCCAGCAGCTTGTTCAGCAGCCCGAGCTGCGGCGTGTAGAAGAACAGCCACAGGTTGGCGATGGCGATCATCGGCAGCAGCGACGGAATAAAGAACGCGGCCCGCACCATCGCGTTGCCGCGCAGGCGGCGGTTCACCGCCAGCGCCATCAGCAGCGCCAGCGCCACCGCCAGCGGAATGGTCACCGCCGCGTAGAGCAGGTTATTGCGCAGCGACAGCATAAAGATGTCGTCATCCAGCAGGGCGCGGTAGTTATCCAGGCCGACAAACTGCGCCGGATGCCCGCCGCGCGCCGCGCTGAACAGGCTCTCCCATACCGTGGCCAGCGCCGGATAGTGGGTAAACAGCAGCAGAAACCCCAGCGCCGGTAAAATCAGCAGGTAACCACACAGCTGCAGCGACAGGCCACGGCGGCGGGCAACATTATCCACGGTATGCAGTGAGCTCATAAGAGGCCGTTACTGGTAAGGTTTGAGCAGGCGATCGGCCTGCTTCTGTGCCGATTCCAGCGCCTGGGCTGGCGTCTGCGCGCCGGTCACCGCCGCTTCAATCGCGTGGTTCAGCGCTTCCTGGATCTGCACGCTGTTATAGGTCGACAGCTCCGGCTGCGAGTATTTCAGCTGTTCGCGGGCCACCAGCGCCTGCGGCACCTGCTTCACGTAATCCTGCATCACCTGGGTGTCCCACGCGGCCGGGGAGGTGGCGACGTAGCCGGTGGCGATGCTCCAGCGCGCCGCCTGCTCCGGGGAAGAGACCCAGCGGATAAATTCCATCGCCGCTTTCTTCTGCTCCGCCGAGGCGCTGCTGAACACGT
The DNA here is from genome assembly GCF_002865965.1 of Erwinia sp. B116. NCBI lineage: Bacteria > Pseudomonadati > Pseudomonadota > Gammaproteobacteria > Enterobacterales > Erwiniaceae > Erwinia > Erwinia sp. B116. Next base: position 91,859 of record NZ_JRZZ01000005.1, on the reverse strand, counting down.
AGAGGTTGCCGCCGCCGGTCGGGCTGCCGCGCTGGGTTTTCTGCGGCAGCATCGCCACGCCGAACGGGAATTTTGCGTTCTCACGCACCGTGGTCAGGTTGCCGGTGGTGGTGACCATCATCGCGGTTTTGCCGCTGATAAAGTCCTGCGGCGTGGTGCCCCAGGCGATCGCGCCTTTCGGTGAGACATTCTCTTTCTGGCCAAGATCGGTCAGCCACTGCAGCGTCTCGATATTGGCCGGGGTGTTAAAGGTGACGGCGGTGCCCTTGCCGTTATCCAGCCGGCTGCCGTTGGTGGCGGCCAGGCCCTGGAAGTTCCAGTAGCCGTTCGGGGTCGACGGGATCTCAATGCCCCACTGAGAAACCGCACCCTGGGCATCCTTCACCACCAGCTTTTTACCGAAATCAACCACCTGCTGCCAGCTGGCCGGCGGGGTTTCGCCGTCGAGACCGGCCTTGCTGAACGCCTCTTTATTCCAGTACATCACCACCGTTGAGCGCTGGAACGGAATGCCCCACACCTTGTCCTGAATGTGGCGCAGGAAGGCCGGATAGAAGCCCTCGATCCACTTTTTACCCCCGGCATCGTTCGCCAGATCGCTGGCGGCGGCGATCGCCCCGGCGTCAATCAGCGAGTAAGCTTCGATGTCGCCGATCACCGCCAGCTGCGGCGCGTTGCCGCCGCGAAACGCGGTCAGCGCTTTGGTCACCGTGGTGGCGTAGTCGCCGGTGTAGACCGGTTTGATCTCAATCTCCGGGTGAACCTTCTCAAAGTCGGCCACCAGCGCCTCGACGGTGTGGCTGACCTTACCGCCGACGGCGATCGGGTAGTACATCTGCAGCGTAACCGGTGCGGCAAAGGCGGAGGCCGTCGAGCAGAGCAGCATGGCGGACGCCAGGCGGGAGAAACGCGGTGCAAAAGACATAGTAAACCCCTGAGTAAACGTGCAAAAAGTAGAGAAGGTTAAACGGCGACTCGCGCATCCAGCGGCAGAATACGTTGCTCCGCCGGCCGGCAGCGCCGGCCATCGCCGGTGGTGAAAAAGTACTGTGCCGCGGTCGACCACTGCAGGCCAATGCGGCTGCCGGCGCTGAAATGCTGCATGCCCGGCACCTTGATCGTCACCGGCTGGGCGCAGGCGCCGATCTGGCAAACCACCAGCGTATCGGCGCCCATATATTCCACGCTGAGCACCATGCTGCTCAGCGCCGCGTGTTCGCTGGCGATGACCCGAATATCCTCCGCGCGCAGGCCGAGGCTGAGATCCTGCTCACCGCCGTGCTCCAGCACCGGCAGCGGCATTTCGCCGAGGTAGTGGTGTTGGCCCTGGCGCAGCAGCGGGATGATGTTCATCGGCGGCGCGCCGATAAACTGCGCGGCAAACACGCTGGCCGGGTTGTTGTACATCTGCTGCGGCGTGTCGTGCTGTTCGATGCGGCCATCGTTAAGCAGGATGATGCGGTCGGCCATGCTCATCGCTTCGGTCTGATCGTGGGTGACGTAGAGCATGGTCAGCCCAAGCTTCTGCTGAATGGCGCGGATCTCGCGGCGCATGCTCTGGCGCAGCTTGGCGTCGAGGTTAGAGAGCGGTTCGTCCATCAGGCACAGCCGGTTGTTGGCGATCACCGCCCGCCCCAGCGCCACGCGCTGCTGCTGGCCGCCGGAGAGCTGTGACGGCAGCCGGTCGAGCAGCGGCTCCAGCTCCATCAGCCGGCTGACCTCCGCCAGCCGTGCCGGGAACTGACGGGCGTCTTCACCACGGGCGCGCAGGCCGAACAGCAGGTTCTCGCGCACGCTGAGGTGCGGAAACAGCGCGTAGGACTGGAATACCATCGACAGCTTGCGCTGCGCCGGCGGCAGCCGGGTGACGTCGGTCTGCTGGAACAGAATGCGCCCGCCGTCGGCCTGTTCCAGCCCGGCCACGGTGCGCAGCAGGGTGGATTTTCCGCAGCCGGAGGGGCCGAGCAGGGCGACAAACTCACCCGGAGCGACGGAGAAGCTGATGTTGTTCAGCGCAATTTTCGGGCCCCAGGCTTTGTGGATCTGGTGCAGGGAGAGGTCACTCATCGGGCGGCTTATCGGCTGAATAAAAGTTGCGCCTATCCTGCCGGGCGCGGATGACGCTTTTATTAACGGCGGATGACGTTTGCGATCCCGCCGGCTGCCGGACGCTGGCGGGCAGAAAAACCGCCGGAGGGTCGATCAACGCGGGCAATGATGATAATAAGTGTTATTATCATTTGCAGTAAAATACAGCAGAAGCGCTTACCCTTCACCCGGCGGGGTGGGGGCTTAACGGAGGTAGGGATTATGCCGCAACACGATTCAGCCAGTGACTGGCTGCCGCTGAGCCTCGCTCAGGCCGACTTCTGGCAGGAGTTTCTCTGCCACCGCGATCGGGCGCTTTCCACCGTGGCCCACTTCGTGGAGTTTGGCGACGGCGTACAGGTGCAGGCGCTGCAGCAGGCGATCGCCACCACCCTGCAGGAGACCGACGTGTTCGCGCTGGAGCTGCGGCTACCCAAAGGGGCCAGCCTGCCGCAGCAGCGGGTCAACCCGCAACGTCGCCCGGCGCTGCAGATCCTCGATCTGCAGCACTGCGAGCATCCCGGGCACGCCGCCCGTCATCTGATGCAGCAGGATATCGATAAGCCGTTAGACCTGCTGCACGATCCGCTGGCCGCCAGCTGGCTGATCCGGCTCGCCCCTGAACGCGTTATCTGGTACATCCGCGCCCATCACATCATTATCGACGGCTTCGCCATGTCGCTGATTGAACACCGCTGCGCCACGCTCTACCGCCACGCGCTGGGCGAGGGCGCGGCGGGCGAGCGTCTGAACGCCTTTCCCGCGTTTCTTGACGAGGAGCTGACCTACGACGCCAGCCCGCGCTGCGTGAAGGATCGCCGCTACTGGCAGGAGCGGGTGGCGGGTGTCGCGCTGCCGGTGCTCAGTACCGATCGCGACGACTACTGCATTGCGCCGCTGCACGCCGCAGGCCAGCCGTCCGCGCAGCTGAGCGCCGGGCTGCAGCAGCTGGCCCTGCGCTGCGATACCGGCTGGCCGGATCTGCTGCTGGCGCTGAGCGCCGCCTGGCTGAGCCAGGCGCTGCCGGCGCGGCGCGATGAGCCCTACGCGCCGTTTACCGCCTGGGTGCCGCTGATGAACCGCCGCGGGCGGGTGGCGGGCTACGTACCGGCGCTGGCGGTGAATACCCTGCCGCTGCGGTTACAGCTGCATCCTGAGCAGACGCTGGCCGACTGGCTGGCAGAGGTGGCGGGCGATCTGCAGCGCCTGCGCGCCTGCGGGCGCTACCGCATTGAGAGGCTGGCCGCCGACTGCGGCCTGGCCCAGGGATCGCGCTTCCTTTATGCGCCGCTGATTAACGTGATGCCGTTTGACCCGCCGACCTTCTTCGGCTGCGACACCGTGCGTTCGGTAATGGCCAGCGGCAACGTCGACGGCTGCAACCTCAGCTGGCGCGCGCGCACCGACGGCAGCGGGCTGGAACTGGATCTGGACGCGTCACCGGCGCTGTTTAACGCGGCTGAGCTGGCGGATCAGGGGGCGGAGCTGCTGGCGTTTATCGGGCGGGCGCTGGAGGAAGGGGCACTGCAGCGGCGGCTGGCAGAGCTGTTGTAAAAATAATGGGCATCAGGCCGGAAAGGGTTATCCGGCCTGTTTAAACCGTGCCACGGTGCAGGCAGCAGACGCGCTTAAGCGTCTGCTGTGTACCCCGTTACTCCGTCACCAGCGCCACCACCTCCTTCGGCGTCCGGCACTTAATCAGTGCCAGGGTCGCCAGCTGGCGGCCGAACGCCTGATTGATATCGGCGGCGATCGCCTGCATCTGCGGCAGCTTCATCCCCATGCTGATAAACACGCTGTTCTCATCCCATGCGGCGCTGGCGCCAGCATGCTGCTGACAGATGCTCAGCACCTTCTGCAGCGGCGTTTCACCGGTGGCGGCCGGGGCGGCGGCGATGCACTGCTGGCGGATCTGATGGCGATCGGTTTTGCCGTTGCTGGAGAGCGGCAGCGCGGTGGCGTGGATCAGCCGGGTCGGGATATGGCTGGCCGGCAGGAAGCGCGCGGCAAAGTCCCGCAGGGCGCTCTGCGTCAGCGGCCGGTCGTCCCGCGTCAGGTACATCAGGCCGAGGCTGGCTTCGCTGCGCGCTTCAGCCATAAAGTCGACCACCACCAGATCGCGGATCGCCGGGTGCTGCTTCAGCGCCTCTTCCACCTCCGGCAGCGACACGCGGATGCCGCGGATCTTCACGTAACCGTTGATGCGGCTGGCAAACATAATGGTGCCGTCCGTACGGTAGTACCCTTCATCCCCGGTTTTAAACGCCCGCACCGATTCACCCTGCGGCGTCGTCACCTCGACAAAGTCGTGCTGCATCAGCTGCCCTGCCTCCAGATAGCCCAGCGCCAGCCCGGCCCCGGCGGTATGGATGCGTCCGGTGACGCCCGGCGGGCAGTGCTCGCCCTGCTCGTTGCAGATAAAGTACTGCACCCCCGGCAGCGGCTGGCCGTACGGCACCTGGCCGGTATCACCGGCTTCAATCTCATGCCAGATGCTCCAGATGGTGGTCTCCGTCGGCCCGCCGAGCGAGAACAGGCGCGGCTGGCCGGGCAGGGTGCGCAGGGTGGCCACCGTGGCCGGTTTAATATAGTCGCCGCCCTGGGCAATCAGCCGCAGCGACTTAAGGCCGCCTTCCGCTTTACAGGCCAGCAGCATCTCCAGAATCGCCGGCACCGAGCACCACAGGCTGACGCGGTGCTGCTCCACCAGCCGGTTCCAGGCAATGGCGTCCTTCTCCTGGTCCGCCGCCGGCAGCACCAGCGTCGCACCGCTGCACAGCGCGCCGAACAGGTCGAACAGCGACATATCGTGGTGCGGCGGCGTTACCGAGATCAGCACGTCCTCCGCCGTCACCTGCCAGCGTTGGATCGTGTGCGCCAGCACGTTGGCGGTGGCGCGGTTGTTCAGCACCACGCACTTCGGCCTGCCGGTGGTGCCGGAGGTGTAGAGGAAGTAGGCCGGTTCGCTGCTGCGGCTGCGGGCGATCAGCTCTGCGGCCCCCGGACAGTGGCCGTGCTCCGCCACCGGCGTCAGCAGCTGCTGCGGGGTGATGCCGTTGGCCAGCCCGCTGATATCCTGGCTGACCACCCAGCGCGGCTGGCTGTTCTCCAGCAGATAGTGGCGGCGCTCCGGCGGCGAGTTGATGTCGATCGGCAGCCAGACCGCCCCCAGCAGTGCGCAGGCCAGCTGGCTGATGATCATCTCCGGGCCGCGCGGCAGGTGGAGGGCAATCACTTCGCCGGGCTGCACGTCGCGCTGCTGCAGCTGGCTGATGGCGGTATGCACCGCCTCCCCCAGCTGCAGGTAGCTGTAGCGGCGTTCGCCGCAGATCAGCGCGGTGTTATTCAGCTGGCCGCCGAACAGGTTACCGGCCAGCACCGCGAGGAACGGATACGCCGCCACCTGCTGCTCATCGCCGTTATGGCGGTAGTGATCGCACGGCAGGAATTCGGCGGCGCGATCGGCGGGCTGGCCGCTGCACAGCCGCTGCACGCGTTCGCCAATGGCGGCGAGCAGCGCGGTAATCATCGCGTCATCCAGCGCCTGCTCGGCGTAGTCGATATTCAGCAGCAGGTTTTTGTGCTGATCGAGATTCAGGCGGATATCCATCGCCACCTGCGGCGTCTGCGTCAGGCCGTCGTGGAAACGCACCGGCGCATCGGCGGGCAGGTTGGTCCACGACAGGCAGTTGGTCAGGATAACCGGCAGCCCCGGCGCGCTGCTCTCTTTATTCAGCAGCAGCCTGGAGAGATCGACGCCGGAGAACGCCAGATGATCCAGTGAGGTCAGCAGATCCTGCTGGAACGCCGCCGCCTGTGCCAGCAGCGGGGCAGCGGCATCGCGCCGCCACGGGGCGACGATAAAGGTCGAGGCGTTGGTCAGGTTGCCGCCCGCCGCCGGGAAGGCCACCGGCACGCCGACGCAGATCTCGCCGTCCGGCGTCCACAGCGCCAGCGTATCGAGGATAATCGCCGACAGGGTGGTGTTGCGGAACAGCTTCTGCGCCGAGCCGACTTTCGACAGCGCCTTCAGCTGCTCGCGTGAGACGGTCAGGGTCTGGCGGCGGTAGCGCGAGCGGCGGATCGACTCCAGCGGCGCGCTCCACGGCAGCCGCGACGGCGAGCTGACGTCCTGCAGCTTCTGCTGCCAGTAGTGCTGATCCGCCAGCCGTTTTGCCGCGTCCACCGGCGGCGCTGCGACGGTTGCCGGTGTGGCAGCAGCAGCCAGCGGCGCGTCGTCAAACAGCCGGGTGATGATGGCTGAAATGCCCTCGCCGTCGAGGATCAGCGCGTCAAAGCTGGTGAAAATCACCGTATCAAACGGCCCGTCCGCCAGCTGCACCAGCACGATGCCGTACGGCGGCTGCGCCGGATCGTGACGGTTGTGCGAGTGCTGTTCACGGAGGGTATCGACCTGCGCCAGGGCCGCCGCACGCTCAAGATGGCGCAGATCCACCACCTGCAGCCGCGCCTCTGCCGCAGGCAGCACGCGCTGGGTCAGGCGGTCGCTGTCAATGCAGGTGCGCAGCGCGGCGTAGTGCGCCACCAGCTGCTCCAGCCGGGCGCGTAACGCCGCCGGATCGGCGTGGCCGCGGTATTCGCGGAATTCGTGCATCGCCACGCCGCCCAGCGACCACAGCTCGCTGCGGCCCATCAGGTAGGCCTGCTGCAGCGGGGTCAGCGGCGTGCTGCCGTCGGCTGCCGCTGGCCGGCCGCTCACGCCGGAGGGTGTCGCCATCGCCCGCGCCGCACCGGGCTGTGCCAGTCCGGCCGTATTGCCGCTGCTGGCCGCTCCACCGGCTGAGCCGTGCGCACCGTTGCCGCCGGGGTGTCCGTCTGAACCCTGTGCCGCGTTACCGCCGGCGTGACTGGCTGAGGATAAGGCCGCCCGGCCCGCCGCCGCAGCACCGTTTGCATCTGCGGCCCGATCGTCACCCAGCCCCGGCAGCAGCGCGGCCAGCGGCTGCGTAGCGCGTTCAGGTTCGGCCGCCAGCTGGCTGAGCAGCTGGTGGTAGCGATCGAACAGGCCGTCGATACTGCCTGCAGGGAACGCATCCCGGCGCAGGTCCCAGTTGATCAGAATGCCGCCGTCGCAGGCCGCCACCTGGGCGTCCAGCGCCACCTGCGGCCCCTGGGAGATCACCCAGTTCATGCTGCCGAAGGTGCGCTGCACCTGCTCAGACCAGAGTTCGTCACCGTCGATGCCAAAACCGGCGGTAAACACCACCGGCGAGAACTGCAGGCTGCCGTGATGGCGCGACAGATCGCGCATCACGTTCACCCCCGGCCAGGCGGCGTGGCTAATCAGCTCGCCCAGCTGCGCCATCACCTGCTGGCCGTACTGCACCACGCTGGCTGCCGGATCGGGCTCGGCATTGAAGATCAGCAGATTGGTGAAATCGCCGATGATGTCGTCATTTTTGCTGCCGTAGTCGTCACGATGGAACAACGGCACGTTGAGGCGGAAGCGCGGCAGCGCCCAGCCTTCGGCCAGCGTGGCGGCAAACAGCGCGAGGAACAGCGCGCTGAGGGTCAGATGCTGTTGCCGCGCCAGCGCGGTTAACGCCTGCTTCTGCTGTGCGTCGAGCCTGACCGCCAGCCGGTCGATATGGCAGCGGGCGTCCTGAATCGGCACCGGCGGCGCCGGGGGAATCGATGGCAGACGTGCCCGCCACCAGTCGCGATCGCGGTCGCGCTGCTGCAGGTTTGTCGCCTGCTGGTGCTGTTCCAGCCAGTGGAAAAAGCGGTTCTCCGTGGCGGCGATCGCCAGCCGGGGATGATGATAAAAGCGCGCCAGATCCTCCACCAGCAGGCGGAAACTTTCGGCATCGCCGGCGATCATATCAAGGCCGACGTGTAAACGGCTGCGATCGTCGGATAACTGCGTCAGGCCGATCTCACAGGCCTCGCCCGCGGTCAGATCGGGCAGGCGCGTGTTGCCGTGCAGGCGGCGTTCGGCAAGAAAGGCTTCACATTCTGTGGGGGTAGCGGCGCGCAGGTCGTCCACCCGCAGCAGGGTGGCGGGCAGCGGGCCGTCGGTATGCTGCTGGCCGTCGGCGTTAATGCGCAGGCGCAGCATCGGGTGAACCTGATACAGCGCCTCCACCGCCTGCCGCAGCCGGCCGGCGTCCAGCGCGTGGCCGTCGAATTCGGCGTAAAGATGGGCGGCAACGCCCCCGAGATGCGGTTCAGATTGCCGGCCAACCCAGGAGGCGGCTTGCATGGCAGTCAGCGCTTTCATCAGATTCCCTCATGATTAAGTGACGAAGACTGCCCGAATATATGCTAATACGAAACTAAATGAAAATGATTCTTATTACATTCATGCCAAATAAGAATCCCCTTAAACCACCTGAACTTATTCGATACCGAGATGGCCGCCCAGCGTGCTGCTGGTGTATTCGCTGCGCAGCAGCCCCTCTTCGCTCAGGCGCGGCATCAGCTCCGCCAGCGTCAGATCCATACTGCCCGGTGAACCGCCAGGGCAGGCGATAAAGCCGTCCAGCGCGCCGGCCTCGTGGTGCCGGCGGATCTCGCTTACCGCGTCCTCCACCGTGCCGATCACCTGCCAGTAGGCGGAGCCGACCACTTCCGGGCGGGTCATCAGATCGCTGAGCAGCGGCTGATCGCGTTCGATCAGGCGACGCAGCAGGATGGCGTGGGTCTGGCTGAAGACCTTGCCCGGCGGCGGCAGCATCTCCGGGGTGATACGCTGGTCCGGCGACAGCTCGCGCAGGTTAATCCCCAGCAGCTCGCTGGCGCGGGCGTAAGTGCGCTCCGGGTTCAGCCCGGCGTGGGTGGCGCGGTAGAGTTCGCGCGCCTCTTCGCGGGTGTTGGCCAGGTACAGGCTGACGCCGGGGATCAGGCGGATATCGTCGGCCTGGCGGCCGTGGGCCACCGCACGGCGGCGCAGATCGTTACGCAGCTCCACGCCGGCGGCCAGGTCCGGGGTGGCGGCAAAGATCGCATCGGCGGTGCTGGCGGCGAAGTCACGCCCGGTATCGGAGGCACCGGCCTGGAACAGCGGAATGCGCGGGCCGTTCCACGCCGGCACGTTTAGCGGGCCCTCGACGCTGAAGTACTCGCCAGCGTGGTCGATCGGCTGCAGCCTGTCGAAGTCGGCGTAAATCGCCGCCTCGCGATCGATGCGTACCGCGTCGCTCGGGTAGCTGGCCCACAGCTTGCGCACCACCTCAACAAATTCGCGTGCCTGCGCATAGCGCTGTTCGGACGGCGGCATCTCGCTGAGGCCAAAGTTGAGATTCCCGGCCAGCGAGGTGACCACGTTCCAGCCCGCGCGGCCGCGGCTCAGCTGGTTCAGCGACTGGAACTGGCGCGCCACCAGGAACGGCGTCATGAAGGTGGTGGAGGCGGTAGAGACCAGGCCGATATGGCTTGTCTGGCTGGCGATCGAGGCCATCAGCAGGGTCGGATCGACGCTGCTGAAGTGCGGCGACTCCACTGCGCCCTGGCGGGACAGCCACATGGCGTCCGGGCGGAACAGGAAATCCATTTTCGCCGCTTCGGCGCGACGCGCGAGATCAAGATAAAATTCGCTTGAGTAAATTCCTTCCACGTTACTGTCGTTACGGCGCCAGCCGTTGCCCGTCAGCCAGGTGACGGCCAGTGATAATCCTACGCATAACTGCCTGTTGTGACCCATTGCACTCTCCTTATATCCTTGCAAATACTGCTGTTGTTGTCGCGTTGCTCGGGGAATATACTGCCCGTCGTTTGAGGATTTCGCAATGGAGCAGGGCTGCGGCGCTGCATGGATTAACCCTGAAGAGCGAAGGGAAATATGAGTAAGACTAATCTGTTATCGCGGTTTATTATGCCGCTGGCGCTGCTGCTGCTGGCGTTCCAGGGGCAGGCGGCAGAAGGCTGGCCACGTGAGTTTAAAAATGCCGACGGCACCACCACCAGCATTCCGGCGCAGCCAAAGCGGGTACTCTCCACTTCGGTGACCGTCACCGGCACGCTGCTGGCGATTGACGCGCCGCTGGCGGGCAGCGCCACCGGCTCGAACAACGACTGGTATGCGCAGTGGGACAGCGTGGCGAAGGCCAAAAAGCTGGAGAAACTGTGGCCGGCCGGCAGCGTCGATCTGGAGCAGGCCTATGCGGTGGCACCGGACCTGATCGTGGTCTCCACCGGCGGGGCCGACTCGGCGAAAGCGCAGCTGGCGGAGTTCCGTAAAATCGCCCCGACCATCGTCGTCGACTACGGCGGCCAGACCTGGCAGGCGCTGGCAGAGAAGCTGGGCGTCGCCACCGGCCACGAGCAGAACGCGGCAGCGCGAATTGCCGAATTTGACCAGACCGTGCAGCAGGCGCGCGCGAAAATCAGCGTGCCGCCGGGCAAAGCCAATATCATCAGCTTCAACGGTGCCGGTATCCCTAACCCGATCGCCACCGCGCGCGGCGTGCACAGCCGCCTGCTGGCGTCCCTCGGTTTCACCATGGAAGACCCGAACCCGGCCTGGCAGACCACCATCAAAGCGCAGAATGATTTTGTCTGGGCCACCTACGAGAACCTGACCCAGCTCACCGCCGAAACCAGCTTCCTGCTGCGCGCGCCGCAGGAGCGGGTGGACGCTTTCCTGCACGATCCGATGCTGGCCAATCTGCCGTCGGTGAAGAGCAGGCGGGTCTATAGCCTCGGGATTAACTCGTTCCGCGTGGATTATTACAGCGCGAACGAGATCGTGCGCGACGTGGTGAAAAACTTCGCTAAGCCTGCGGAAAACGGCGCGCAATGACCCCGATCCTGCCCGCCCGGCTGCGCCGCGCGGGATTTCTCTGCGGCCTGATCCTGCTGCTGCTGCTGGCGCTGGGCAGCGTCTTTATCGGCTCGCGGCCGATCGCACCATCGGTCACCTGGCAGGCGCTGTGGCAGGTTGACGGCCGTAACAGCGAGCATCTGCTGGTGCACTACCTGCGCCTGCCGCGCGCGCTGCTGGGGCTGGTGGTTGGCATCGCGCTCGGCGCGGCAGGAACGGTGATGCAGGCGCTGACCCGCAACCCGCTGGCCGATCCGGGCATTCTCGGGGTCAACGCCGGGGCGACGCTGGCCTGCGTGATGGCGATCGCCTTTCTCGGGCTGGTGGATATCAACCAGTACATCTGGTTTGCGCTGGGCGGCGCGGCGCTGACCGGTGCTGCGGTGTGCGCGCTGGGCGGCCTGCGCGGCAATAACCCGGTACGCATGGTGCTGGCCGGGGCGGCGCTGTCGATCGTGCTGCTGGCGCTGACCTCGCTGATTACCGTCAACAGCGATGAGGCGATCTTCGATCGCTTCCGCCACTGGGCGGTGGGCTCGCTGCAGGGGCGCGGCTACGACGTGCTGCTGCCGACCACGCTGCTGGTGGCGCTGGGCATCGGGCTGGCGCTGCTGCTGGCCCCGGCGCTGGACACGCTGGCGCTGGGGGTGGATCTCGGCAAATCGCTGGGGGTCAATCCGCTGCGCGTCTGGCTGCTGGCCGCGCTGGCGATCGTGCTGCTGTCCGGCGCGGCCACCGCGGCGGCCGGACCGATCGGCTTTATCGGCCTGACCGCACCGCACTTCGCCCGCGCTTTCGCCGGTAACGACCACCGCTGGCTGCTGCCGTACGCGATGCTGCTGTCGGCGCTGCTGATCGTCGCGGCGGATACGCTGGGGCGGCTGGTCGGTTACCCCGGCGAGATCAGCGTTGGCATTATGGTGGCGCTGCTCGGCGGGCCGGTGTTTATCGGCCTGGTACGGCGCTGGAAGAGGGTTCAGCCATGAAACAGGAATGGACGGTTTCCGGCAGCGTGCTGCGCTGGCGGGGAGTGTCACTGCGCTATTCGGCGCGCAACGTGACGGTGTGCGCCGCGCTGCTGCTGCTGGCGCTGGTGATGGGCTGCTATGCAATGACCGTCGGGCGGCTGCCGATTAGCGCGGGCCAGCTGTTTTCGGCGTTAAGCGGCCACGGCGACGGCGGCATGCGCGACCATATCGTGCGCAATATCCGCCTGCCGCGGGTGCTGGTGGCGCTGTTTGTCGGCGCGGCGCTGGGGGTTTCCGGCGCGCTGTTTCAGTCGATTTCGCGCAACGTGCTCGGTTCGCCGGATATCATCGGCTTTACCACCGGCGCGGCCAGCGGCGCGCTGCTGCAGATCGTGCTGTTTGACGGCGGCACCCTGCAGGTGGTGCTGTGGGCGCTGTGCGGCGGGCTGTTCACCGCGCTGGTGGTCTGGCTGCTGGCGCGGCAGAACGGCACGCTGCGCGGCTATCAGCTGATCCTCACCGGCATCGGCGTCGGGGCGATCCTGCATGCCCTTAACGGCCTGCTGCTGGTCAAGGGCGATCTCGATAACTCGGTGTCGGCCAACCTGTGGCTGGCGGGCACCACCGCCGCGCGCAGCTGGGATCACGCGCTGCCGGTGATGGCCGGCTTCGTGCTGCTGCTGCCGCTGATACTGATCGGCGCCCGGCGGCTGAAAATGATGGAGATGGGCGACGACCTCTCCAGCCAGCTGGGTATTCCGGTCGAGCGGATGCGCGCGCTGATGCTGTTTGCCGGGGTGCTACTGGCCGCGGTGGCCACCAGCGCCACCGGGCCGATCGCCTTTGTGGCGCTGGCGGCACCGCAGCTGGTGGTACGCCTGACCCGCAGCCAGGGCATCCCGGTAATGGGCGCGGCGCTGATGGGGGCCTGCCTGCTGATGCTGGCCGACCTGCTGATCCAGCTGCTGCCCGCCGGGCTGACCGTGCCGGTTGGCCGCATGACCGGCATCATCGGCGGCCTGTATCTGCTGTGGCTGCTGACCCGCACGCGACAAATCTGACTCACATAAGTGCCCGTTAGAACGGGCATTTCATGCGAAGTTCAAAATTTCCCCGAAATCTCTCTGATAATGATTTGCATTAGCATGTGCAAATCATTATCCTCCTTAACGAATTTTTACGTTCTGTTGCCAGACCATCTTCCCTGCCGCTTACCCCGAAAAAGCGGCATGACGATGCGCTAAGCCACACAGTGCGCAATGGTTTTGGTATCAGCTGGCGGTAACGCTCTGGCGGATTAGCAGGGATATGCAGTAAATCAGGCCATGATGGCCGGTAAAGCCATTAGTAATGTGAATGATATTGTCGTTTTAACCTTTCAAAACAACAAAAAGCAGTGCGCATCTGGGACAGGAGAAGGACACATGGCTGAGCGCTTAAAGGCTCAAGGACACCCGGCAGCAGGCCTGGTGGTCAAAAGAACAGTTTCATCAATGCTGATTAGTCTGTGCATTTTTGGCGCAGGCAGTGCCGCAGCAGCGGAAACCGCCGCCGCGACCAACGCTAAGCAGGCGGACGCCGCAGAGCAGGATAAAAAAGCCCCGGTGGACGGCACGCTGATCGTCACCGGTGAGAAATCCAACCGCTCAATTTACGACACCGGCTCCAGCGTGAAGGTCTTTGATAAAAACGCCATCGACGCACTGCCGCACGCGGTAGAAATCCGCGACATCATGCAGCAGATCCCCAATATTACCGACGTGGGTCCGGGTAACGATCTGCCGACCGTGCGCGGCCTGGACGGCTCCGGCCCGGCGACGGGTGCAGGTGCGTTTGTCACCGGTAACCGTCCGCGTATCAATATGTCCGTCGATGGCCGTTCTCTTGGCTACAACGAAATGGCCTACAGCAGCCAGTCGCTGTGGGATATGGATCGTGCCGAAGTCTTCCTTGGCCCGCAGAGCTACGTGCAGGGGCGTAATGCCATCGCAGGTGCGGTGGTCATGACCACCCGTAACCCGACCTTTGAGTGGGAGAGCGCGGTAAAAGGCGGCTGGGGCAACCAGCACAGCTCACAGATGGCGGCGATGGTCTCCGGCCCGCTGGTCGAGGATGAGCTGGCCTTCCGCGTCAGCGCCGATCGTCAGCGTCGTCTGAGCTTTGTTGATCTGGTTGACTATGAGCCGTATCCGCACAAGGTTAAAGAGATCGAAACCAACACCGCGCGTATGAAGCTGCTGTATAACCCGTCTTCCCTGCGTGAACTCAGCACCATGCTGACGTTTAACCATTTCGACAGCGTGGCACCACAGAATGAAGCGCTGAGTCCGGAAACGAATCCGAACGTGGCCCGATACGATCGTCGCCGCGCGGTGTTCCAGAGCCAGTACAACAGCACCATCTGGGATATCAGCTGGGAGCAATCCGAGCAGCTGAAACTCTCAAACAAAATGATTTATACCGACTTCAACCAGCATCGTCACCATATCGCCGATTCGCTGGGTGGCGTCAGTGCCAAAGTGGATGGTCACGAGTTCCAGACCTCGCCGCTGGTGAACTTTGCTACAGATGACAATACCTGGCGTGGTCTGGCAGGGCTGAACTTTTTCCGCGCCAGCCAGGACGAGTTTGTGAACCTCGCCTCGTTCTTCGCCGGTGGGGCCAACTTCCGGGATGAAACGCAAACTCAAGCGGCGTTCGCCGAGCTGACGTATGCCTTCAATCCACAGTGGGAGCTGACCGGCTCCAGCCGTATTGAGCGTGAGCACCGTCGCCGTTACGGTATTGGCAGTGCATCCGCCGTTGATTTTGATGAAACATACGATGTGTTCCTGCCTAAGCTGGACCTGGCCTGGCACCCGACCGAGGGCCAGACCTACGGTGCAAAAGTAGCGCGAGGTTATAACGCAGGTGGCGCGGGCGTGACCTTCGCCGCGCCGATCGTTACTTACAGTTATGGTGCGGAATACGTCTGGAACTACGAGCTGTACTCCCGTCATCATATCGACGCGGCAAACCTCGATTTGACCAGTAACATCTTCTATAACGATTACAAAGATATGCAGTTGCCATACAGTCTGGCATCGGGCTCGACGGTGATCCGTAACGCGGATAAAGTCGTCACCTATGGCGCTGAGCTGGGGGCGGTATGGAAGCCGACCTTTGACTTCGAACTGAACGGCGGCGTGGGCCTGCTGAAAACGGAAATCAAAGAGTTCAGCGGCAGCCTGAATGAGGGCAACTCTCTGCCGCGTGCCCCGGGTTACACCGCTAACCTGGGTGCCAGGTATATGCTGTTCCCGGGCTGGGAACTGAGCGGCAACGTTAAGTGGAGTGGCGCTTACTACTCCGCCTATGATAACGACAATCGCGGCCGCATATCGCCGTTCTGGACCTCAAATGCGCAGCTGGCATGGACCTTCCAGTATGGTCGCGCCACCCTGTATGCGCAGAACCTGTTTGATAACGATCACTCTACCAACATCGTCTCTAACGACCGTAACGTGCCAATCACGCTGCGCGATCGCTTAGTCGGTACCACCGTCGAATTTAACTTCTGACACACCGCGTCCGACCCCCGGGGAGCCCTGCGCTCCCCGACCTCTTTTCCGGCCAGTCCGCTGGCACCAGCCGCTAACAGGAGAACAACGTGAACGGCGATCTCATCCAACCAAGTGACTTTGAACAGCAGGAGTGGTTTATCCACCAGCAGCAGATCCCGCCGGTGCAGCATGCGCTGGCCTGGCAGCTGGATGCTGCGCTGGATCTCAACCAGCTGGAACGCGGGCTGGTGGCACTGGTTGCCGCCAACCCCTGCTTCAGCCTGCGCTACCGCTTTGACGATCGCAGCGGCCTGATTAAAACCACCGACGCCGCCGCGCTGCCGCCGGTGTCGCGTCATCCGGCCAGCAGCGTGCAGCAGGCGCTGGACGCCGTAACGCTGCAGCAGGCCAGCGCGTTCGATCTTCACCATACCTCGCCGGTGCGCTTTATGCTGTTCAGCCTGGCGTCCGGCGAAGCGATTCTGGCCGTGATTGCGCACCAGATCCTGGCGGAGCAGCTGTCGTGGGACGCGCTCAGCGCTGCGCTGTCGGCGGCGTATCAGCAGCAGCCCGCGCAGCTGAACGGTCCGGCGGCAGCGGGTTGCGACCTGGCGACCTCCGGTCAGCACGTTGCGCTGACGCTTGCAGGCGTCATCAGCCAGCCGCTGGCGCTGGCCGCCGTCGCTTCTCCGGCGGAAGCCCCGCCGGTAGCCGCTGATAACGCCGCCATCGTGACGGCAATCCTCACTGAATTCCGCGACGCGCTGGCGATGCCGCAGATGCGCGCCGAAGATGACTTCTTCGACCAGGGCGGCCACTCGCTGATTGCCACCCGGGTGATCGGCCGGCTGCTGAGCCTGCATCAGATTGAGGTGAGCATTAACGATCTGTTCAGCTACCCGACCGCGCAGGCGCTGGCTGCCCAGGCGAAACAGCACCAGCCCGCCGCCGCTGCGGCGGCCACGGCGGTAACGCCCTTTAATGAAAAGTCTGCCCCGCTGTCGCTGGCGCAGCAGTCGCTGTGGAAAATCTACGCGGCGATGGGCTATGGCGACATCTTCAACCTGCCGTTTGTGCTGCGTTTTGTGGATGAGGTCGATGAAGAGCTGCTGCATCAGGCGATGCACGATGTGCTGGTGCGTCACGCCGGGCTGCGCACGCTGTTTATGACCACCGATGAGGGGGTGCGCCAGCGTATCGTACCGGCCGCTGAGCTGGGCAACTATCGCTGGTTCTGGCCTTCTGCCGCGGAACAAAAACCCGCCGCGGCGCTGCTGAAACAGGAAGCTGCGCATCTCTTTGATCTGGCTCACGAGCTGCCGCTGCGCCTGCGCTTTACCCGTGACGCCGCCAGCGGCGAGCAGCTGCTGTCGCTGCTGTTCCACCATATGGTGCTGGACGAATGGTCACTTAACCTGATGATGGACGATCTGCAGCAGGCCTACCAGGCACGTGCCGCTGACCGTCTGCCGCAGTGGCAGGAAGCGGCAATCCCGTTCCATGAGTTTGCCATCGGCCAGCATCAGTCGGGCCTCGGCCAGCAGCATCTGAACTACTGGCTGGACACCCTGCGCGGCGTGCCGCTGGGTAAACCGATCTTCTCCGGCCAGGCGGCGGACAGCCAGATCATTGATACCACTACCGATCTCTCTGGCAGCAACCTGGAATTTACCCTGCCGTCGGAGGTGACCGCCGGCCTGTATGCGCTGAGCAAGCGGCACAGCGCCTCGCTGTTTAACGTGGTCTATGCCGGTATCGCCAGCACGCTGCACTTCCTCGGCGGACCGGCGGATATGGTCATCGGTACCTCCGCTTCCGGACGTAACGACGCACGCTACTTTGACACGGTGGGCTACTTCACCACCGTGGTAGCGCACCGACTGCGCTTTGATCGTGCGCCAACGCTGGCCGCGCTGGTAGCTCAGGTGAAAAGCACCATCAACGACTCAATGCCGCACACCGATGTGCCGATCGACATGGTGGAAGAGGCGCTGCTGGGTGAGGGCGCCCGCGAGGATGCGCATATGTTTGAGGCGTTTATCCAGATCCATTCGCGCATCAAGTTGAACGGTGCCTTCACGCTGCCGGACGGCCGGCAGATTGTCTGGCGCCAGGTGGACGGCGATAAGAGCGAATCGATCCTCGGCCTGCAGTTTGAGATCATGGAAGAGTGGGAGGCCGGTGAAAAATCACTGCGTCTGATGATGACTTACCGCAGTGACCACTACACGGCGGCTCAGGCGGAGAAGATCACCGCCACCACCCAGGCGCTGCTGGGGCTGTTCTCACGTCCTTCGGAGAGCGATCCGCTGCTGGCCAGCTTGCGCGCGGAGCTCGCGCTGTAAACTGAAAAGGTACGGGGCACCCGCCCCGTACCTTTTTCTTTGCCTGAAGGCACTGCCTGAGCGCCTTTACCGCGCGGTGCTTTTGGCCCACTCTGCCTGCCTCTTTATCTCTCCCCGTCGGCCTGACTGCTTGTGTACGTAAAAACCTGTTTATCTGATACTCACCTGCTGCCCTTGCTGTGCTCCTGTCCGTTAGCCTGCCCGGTTTTCGTCCCACCGCCTGCGCATTAAGCCAACCCGTTAAACGCTGCACTAATGTTATTACCGTAAGACAACCTGAAAAAAATAATGGATTTTAGTCCATATTTTAATGCGATATTTTATTTTAAATAAAACGCCATTATGTATTTTAAATCTCGCGACATTTTTAGTTTATAGAAATGCAAGTGGGAATGGGTAAAATTTGTTGTGACACACCCTGCAATAACCTACTGATTGATTTAGGTTGTCATGGCGATAATCTTTTTTTGTTTTACAGGGAATACCTGCAATCAACAAACTTCACTGCATTCAATTTTATTTAATTTAAGGGGTGGAGCCTGAGAAGAGTAAATTCGGCGTTAAGGTTTTTTTAATTGACAGAAATAATAATCCTTACTTCTGTAGTAAGCGCGTCTGAATATTTTCATAGAAAACGGCAGCCAGAGAAGGCGGGCTGTTGGTTTTTATTCGATAATAAGGAATGGCAGTGATGAACAAGAAAAAATTCAAATTGAATGCATTAACCGTATCGGTAATGGTTTGCTTTAGCGGTGCGGCGTTGGCAAAAGCCGTACCGGCGGCCCAGGACACGGTTAAGCTGAGTCAGAACGTGAAGGGTGAGTATAACGGTGGCGGTATGGTGGCGATTGGCGGGAGTTACCTGCCACCGAAGGGTAATTTAGCTGCGGGCGATGGTTGGTTGGCGATTAATACCGATACCGCCGGTTTCAAAACGCTGGTGGAAAGCAGCGGTTACACAGGTTACCTCGACCCGGCCAACCCGACTCTTGAAGGAGACGATAATTATCCTCTGAATGAAACTTATCAACGGGCCCTGCACGGTGAACGGCTTGTTCATGCGGTTGGTGCGGATAAAACATCTCAACCGGTCGGTATGGTTAACGGCCTGAAAATGGGTAATAAAGATACCCGTTACCAGAAGACCCAAACGGTGACTCTGTACCAGCGGGATGCCAGCGGCGTCATTCAATATCAGAAAGATGCTAAAGGTAATTTTGTCACAGATAAAAGCGGCCATAAAATCCCGCTGACGGTCAGTAAAACTCTGGTGCTGGATCAGGATCCCGATGTCTTTATCAACCCTGTTTCGCAGGGTGGCGGTCAGTTTGGTCTGCAGGATGCAAAAATTTACTCGCAGGTGAAAAGCATCAATCATCTTGTTGGAGCCGTGGCTGTAGAGGGTAATCTGCAGGAAAATACGATTAACGATCGTGCGCGGGATGTGCTGACGATTAAAAATAGCCTGATCGATAATACGCTGAATAGCGATGCGGAGCGGCTGGGAGCATCCGGCTCCGGTAAGGAAAATAACGGCCATAAATTTAGCGATGAGCACGACTACTCGAAACGTCCTTTTGCCACCGGGCTGAGCATTATTAGCAACAGCGTGGACTACGGTGTGGATAGCGCCGGCAAGGTTATTGCCGGGAAACAGGTACTGACTCATCAGGTCGCCACAGCGCCCAATATTATACTGGATAATACCCAGGTTATCGCACAGAACCTGGCTGCCGTTCGTAGTGATAACCACGACAGGGGGCCAGGCTATAAAAACGACGGCAGCTATCGATACGATGCCGACAAAAATTCCACCGCGGTCTTTATCAGCGGTTCCGGACTTTTTGCCTCGGTTAAAAATAACTCGGTGCTGACCGGTGGCGTGAATAATGCCGGCTATGCACTGAAAATTAACGGCCATGCTAACCGGGTAGACGTCAACAGCTCGACCCTGAACGGTGATGTGCAGGTGTTACACGACGGCTATCAGCCGGTGATCAACGTGACCGTGCAAAAGGATGCCAAAACGGGCGACTATACGGCTACCGGAGCCTCTGTGGCCGGTGCGTCGCCGCTGGACCGCACCCATAACGGTACCGCGCTGAATATCACCAATAACAGCGTGGTGAACGGCAATATCTATGCCGGCGGCGATACCGCTTACGCGGTGCAACTCACCGATGTGACCGATCCGAAGGCGGTGGTAATCCTTACTCCGCAGGAGGTCAGCGGCTCTCCGAGCGCGAACGGTATCTATAACAACGCGATCAACAGCATCAACCAGACGCTAATCACCAATAGCGGAAATGCCTGGACGCCAGTGAGCGTGGCACTGGATCACAGCACGCTGAATGGCAGCGTCAGCGGCATTACCCGCGTCGCTCAGCCGGATGGCAGCGCGGTGATCTCGATGAATCCCGATCTCAGCGTGAAAAATGGCGCGGTATGGAACGCGGCGGCAACCGGCAAGGGCGGCCTGGTGCAGAGCCACGTGCACGACCTGAACCTGTCCGGCTCGACGCTGAACCTGGTCAACCTGGATGAACGCACCGCCACGCTGGGCGATCGCGGACGTTATCAGGATCTGAGCAGCGCGCGTGTGACCGTGCACGGCAACCTGACCCAGGATAAAGACGCCAAAGGCCAGTATCAGGGTTCTGTCATCAATATCGGTAAAGCGGTGGTCGATCCGTTGATCAACCTTGGCGGTGACTATGTCTGGGGCTCGATGCAGGTGCGCGGTACGGCGCAGGGTAACTACCAGCTGCGCGTTGCCAGCTCGGGCGTTGAGCCACATGCGCTGAATGGCCTGGTGGCGAGCCCGGGTGAAACCAGCCCGCACAGCTTCGTCAACTACCTGGAGAAGGGCAGCGATGCCCACTTCACCGGCAGAACCGAACTGGGTGCCTGGCAGTATGCGGCAGCGGATGTCAGCAACGACACCGTGCACGGCGAACGTAACGTGTACTTTAAAAAAACCGGTGAGCTGTCGAACAGCGCGGCCACAGCGCTGAGCATGGCGGCGTCACAGGTTAACGTTGCCGAGCAGGAGAGCGATGCGCTGAACCAGCATTTCAACGCGTCACGCCACGCCAGGGATGAAGGTGGCGTGTGGGTCAGCTATTTCGGCGGCAAGTCTGATAATAAAACCAACGCCGGTGCCGCTTACGATGTGCGGACCAACGGTGTGATGGTCGGTGTCGATAACCTGTTTGACGCCAAAGGCGGCGGCAGCTGGCTGGGCGGCCTGGCATTCTCATCTGCCCGTTCAGACGTTAAGGTGATGAACAGCAGCGGCGATCTCGACAGCTACGGTGCGCAGTTCTACCTGTCACGTCGTTTTGAGAACGGTGTTTTTGTTGATACCGCGGCGCAGTTCACCCACTTCAGCAACAGTGGCGACGCCCACATGCTTGACGGCCAGCGTTCCCGTTCAGACTTCTCCACCAACGGCTACGGCCTGGGGATGAAGATCGGTTATGCCTGGCAGTACGAAGGCTTCTTTGCTGACCCGTACATCAAAGCAACCGGACGTACCTTTGACGGCATGCACTACACCATGAATAACGGCATGGTGGTGAAAGGGGACGACTATAAGTCACTGCAGGGCGAAATCGGTGCCGATGTGGGTTACACGTTTGAAATTCAGCAGGGCTACGTTAAACCCTATCTGCACCTGGCGGCGATCAACGAGTTTGCTGACAGCAATGAGATGAAAATCAACAACCATACCTTCAACAACAGCATTGATAACGCGGCCTTCCAGATTGGGACCGGGGCTGAAGTTAAGCTGATGCAAAACGTCGGCGGCTACGCCAGCTTCACCTATACCAAGGGCAATGATATTGAGCGCCCATGGCAGGCTAACGTTGGCGTCAATTACTCCTGGTAATGAAAACGCCCCCGCGCTCTTCAGACTGCGGGGGCCTTTCTATCCGCAGGGAGGGCGAGACACTTATCAGGGATGGAGAACGATGAATGATGCCGGTAAGACCCCTTCTGTTGCCAAACCTGGCAGAATCGCCAAAGTGGTGCAGCAACGTAACCATGAAGGTAGCCGTATTCCTGCCGAACTGGCCAGGTATGCCGGCCAGCCCTTATATATGCTGATCGCCTTGTGGTGCTGGAAGCAGAAAAGGTGGGTGGATCATAAAACTATTTCATCCGTGTTTGAGATCACCGAGCGACGCGCGTCGTTTCAGGTTTCCTATCTGACGCAAAAAAGCGATCGCATTCAGCTGCAGGTGAGAAAGGTCAAATCTGAAGGGGCGCAACGGATCTCTCGGGAAATATGGGTACAACGTGTGAAATGGCGCTAGCATCGTCGGGTAACGTCACAGGCAGCCTGAACGCTGCCTGCTCCATCATCAGGCAACCGCTTAAGCCGGTTGCCTTTTTATTGTCAGGCACGGGCAGACGTAGATCAGCGTAGCAAACAGGCACAGGCTGTAGCCCAGCAGTTCGCTGCCCTCTTCGGCCATGTTTTTTACCGTGCGGTTGTAGCCGTCCAGCATCAGGGTCTGCCATAGCTCATGCATGCCGAAAAAGCGTGAAAACACCAGAATCGTCAGCATACCTGCCGACATCATGCCCCAGCCGGGAGCGCGCATAAAGTCAGCCAGCCCGGCGATCAGCAGACGCGGCTGGCGGCACGCCAGCAGCAGGCTGACCAGGGTCAGGGTCAGCGCAAACCAGAACCAGCTGCCGTGGTGCAGCAGATCGAACAGGAAATCCAGCTCGCGGATCAGCATACAGCCGAAGAAGCCGGCCACCAGCAGCAGCAGCGGGCGTTCGGCCGGCAGACGCCTGGCGCGGCGATAAAACAGCAGGGCGATGACCGCGAGGATCAGCTCCTGGGTGATTTCGGTAAATGAGGTTTCATGCAGCGCGTTGTGCATCCACACCACATCAATAAATACCAGCCCCATCATCGCGCTAAGAAAGGCGGCAAAGGCCAGAAAGGTGATGGTGGTGTTTCTGATAATTTTCAAATCGGTCGACATAATTTTCCCCGTTACGCTGGCAAAACGGGGGAGTGTAGGCAATTGAGCGCTCAATTCCTCGCATTCTATGCCCTGCAACCGGCAACCGCACAAAATGCGTGTTAAGGCGTTTTTATCGTCGCGTTTCGTCGCTTATTCGCCGATTTTGTGCGCAAGCTGGCGATATTTTTCGGCCTGACGGTCGAACCACGCCGGCGGCACGTTGTAGGGTGGCTGGCTGAGCCGGGCGATACCCTGCTCAACGATCTGCGATGCCTGGTTAAACAGCTGGCGATCGCCCTTGGTCAGCAGGGCAATTTGCAGACGCTTTTCCACCAGATAAATGCGCGCGAAGTGGGGATCGAAATCGATAATCGCGCGGGTATTGTCAATAATATCCGCCAGTTTGATGGTCTGTGCCGCCGGTGAAGCGTGCGCGGTGTGTTCAAAATGTGCGACTTTGCGCGCCGTGCGGTTCTGGCCGGGCCTGTCGCCGCTGTTGGTCAGCTCGGCGACCAGAGCGGCCACCCGCTCGCCAAAATGGCTGCTAAGATCGCCCCCGGTGCTGGTGGTATCCTCTACCGTGTCGTGCAGCCAGGCCGCGGCCAGCATCTGCTCATCATCGCTGACGCTGCGCACCAGCTCGACTACCGCCGCCGGATGAACGATATAGGGTTCATCGGTATATTTGCGCCGCTGCCCCGCATCCGCATGGGCTTTGCTGGCGTAGCGCCGCGCGCGTTCTTCCAGTGATTGCATGGTTTTCTCCCCTGAAATAAAATTGCTTGCAATTGTATAGTGCACTATTTATATTTTCTCTCATGACTACAGATAAAGATGACAAACAACCGGCAGATGCGCCACTGTTGCTCGACCAGCAGCTGTGCTTCGCGCTCTATTCGGCCAACCTGGCGCTGCACAAGCTGTACCGGCAACTGCTGGCTCCGCTGGAGATCACCTATCCGCAGTACCTGGTGATGATGGTGCTGTGGCAGCAGGATGACGTAACGGTTTCGCAGATTGGCGAGCGTCTTTTTCTCGATTCTGCCACGCTGACCCCGCTGTTAAAACGACTGGAAAGCGCCGGCCTGCTGCTGCGGCAGCGTTCGCGTCAGGATGAACGTCAGGTGGCGGTGACGCTGACCGACGCCGGGCGCGGCCTGCGGGATAAGGCATTATCGATTCCGGATTCGGTACGCTGCGCGTCAGCCTGCGATCTGGAACAGCTGCAGTCGCTGAAGGGCCAGCTGGAATCGCTGCGCGATAATCTGCAGGGTTAATGAGGCAGGGGGGGATCCCGCTGCCTGCATCAGAGACAGGTTTTGTTATTTATGTAGTGCGCGATTTAATCGCAAAATATATTCCTGATTCACTTACAGAGGGCTATACCATGTCATTAGAAAAAGTCGTTTACCGTGCAAAAGCGAAAGCCACCGGCGGCCGTGATGGCCGTGCCACCTCGTCCGACGGCGTACTGGACGTCAAACTGGGCGTGCCGAAAGAGATGGGCGGTCTGGGCGGCGAAGTGACCAACCCGGAGCAGCTGTTTGCCGCCGGTTACTCGGCCTGCTTCCTGGGCGCGATGAAGTTTGTCGCCGGTCGCGACAAGATTGCCATGCCTAAAGAGGCATTTATCGAAGGTCAGGTCGGCATTGGTCCGATCCCTACCGGCTTTGGCATTGAGGCGCAGCTGGATATCCACCTGCCGGGAATGGATGAGGCCGAGGCTCAGCGTCTGGTTGATGCAGCGCATATCGTCTGCCCGTACTCCAACGCCACCCGCGGCAATATCGACGTCACGCTGAACATCCTGCGCTGACACCGCGAACGCCCGCCCCAGCCCCGGCGGCGGGCCGCCGGCTCATCCTGCCCTGAGGATACCGGCGTACCCGCCAGCGCTGCCGGGTTGCCTTCAGCAAAGGCTGCGGATTCAGCGTACCCGCCTTTGCCGCCGCGACTGGCCCGTTCACCGACCCCGGGCGGGCTGTCCCCCGTCCGGGGCGGATTACCGCTGGCGTGACCATGAACGGAAAATATCGTCTTTTTTGCGAAATCCTGACTTTTTAAAATGTTTTTACAGCCTTTGACAGACTAATTTCCGCCGCTGTGCTTAACTGGCGCCCTGCTTTCAGGAAACACCCCCACTTTCGTCATCAGAACACTCTGGTAATCGACGGCCTTGCGGATAATCGGCTCTCCGGTCGAACTCTGAAGCGGCATCAGGGTCTGACTAGCGTTTAGATCGTGTTTGGGTTTTGTTCAGATTACGCCAGGATTATGCTCGCATGAATTTTATAAAGTCTCTTAGCCAGCAGAAGGTCTGTCTGCTGCTGGCCTTCTATATTGGTATTTTGCTCAACCTGCCGGTTTTTTACCGTCGTTTTGAACCCTATCTTGCTGAATTTAAAGCCATGCAGTGGCTGTCGGCGCTGGCCGAAGTGCTGGCGGCAACCCTGCTGACCTTCGTGCTGCTGCGCGTGCTGTCGCTGGGCGGGCGCTGGTTCTACCGGCTGACCGCCAGCGTACTGGTGCTGGTCTCGGTCTCGGCCAGCTACTACATCGCCAACTTTAACGTGGTGATCGGCTACGGCATCGTCGCCTCGGTGATGACCACCGACGTCGATCTGTCGAAAGAGGTGATCGGTCTGCACTTCGTGCTGTGGATGGTGCTGGGCAGCGTGCTGCCGCTGCTGCTGCTGTGGCTCAACCCGCAGCAGATGACGCTGCTGGCACAGCTGAAAACCCGCGGTCAGCGGCTGAAACCGCTGCTGACCCTGCTGCTGGCGGTGGCGCTGGTCTGGCTGCCGATCCGCTACTTTGACCGCACACAAAGCGCCAACGAGAAGCTGACCAACGTCGACCTGCCCAGCTACGGCGGGGTGGTGGCGCACTCTTACCTGCCGTCTAACTGGCTGTCGGCGCTCGGGCTGTTCGCTTACACCACCTATGACGAGAAGATGCACGGCGAGTCGCTGTTCGACCCGGCGAAAAACTTTACCTATCAGGCCCCGGCCGGGATTGATGATACCTACGTGGTGTTTGTGATCGGTGAAACCACCCGCTGGGACCATATGGGCCTGCTGGGCTACGACCGTGATACCACGCCGAAGATGGCGCGGGAGAAAAACCTGGTGGCGTTCCGCGGCGAGTCCTGCGACACCGCCACCAAGCTGTCGCTGCGCTGCATGTTTGTGCGCGAAGGCGGCACCATGGATAACCCGGGCCGCACGCTGAAGGAGCAGAACGTGTTTGCGGTGCTGAAAGAGCTGGGCTTCAGCTCGGAGCTGTTCGCCATGCAGAGCGAGGTGTGGTTCTACAACAACACCGACGCCGACAGCTATTCGTTCCGCGAACAGATTGGTTCCGAAAAGCGCAACCAGGGTAAATCGGTCGACGATATGCTGCTGGTGCCGGAGCTGAAGGCCTCGGTCGACCGGCACCCGCAGGGTAAACACCTGGTGGTGCTGCACACCAAAGGCTCGCACTACCTCTACTCCCAGCGCTATCCGCGCGAGTTCGCCCGCTACCAGCCTGAGTGCATGGGCGTGGACGATACCTGCAGCAAAGCGATGCTGATTAACGCCTTCGATAACTCGGTGCTTTATACCGACTCGGTGCTCGACAGCGTGTTTGACCAGCTGCGCGATAAGAAAGCCATCGTGTTCTACGCCGCCGACCACGGTGAGTCAATCAGTGAGAATATGCACCTGCACGGCACGCCGCGGCAGATGGCGCCGCCGGAGCAGTTCCGCGTGCCGATGATCGTCTGGGCCTCCGACAGCTGGCTGGCCGAGCCGACGAACCAGCAGGCGTTCGATCGCCTGCGGGCGCAGCAGCGCGCCGGGGCCACGCACCGCCACGTCGAGCTGTATGACACCATTCTGGGTTGCCTGGGTTACACCTCGCCGAACGGCGGCATTAATCCGGCCAACAACTGGTGTGCCGATCCGCAGGCGAAAGCCGCCCCCGCGAAACCCTGATCTCCGTATGACCCCGGCCCTGACGGGCCGGGTCCTTCCCTGGTAAGCCGCGATCCCCTGCGATCGGTCATCACCGTAGATTATGCTGCATGCCGGTATCTCCTTTGCCCTGCTTCCCCGCGCGTGGCGCACTGATTTACCGCGTAAAAGCGGCAACCTGCCAGTAATCAGTCACTTATTTCGCATCGCGTATTACTCTGCTCAATGTTGCGTTGTATATATGAAAATACAGCGACTGTTGCAGCATTTTTATCTATAAGTTAGCCATATGGACAACTTTATCGCGCCATAACGCACCACATAGAGATTAATTTTGGCGTTTTTTCGCAATGAAACTGACTGGTTTGTCGCTAAATATCCAGCATGAAATAGCGTTTATTTTAATATCTTAAAACGGTAACGCTAAAAATGTGCTCGAATTGTTTTTTTTATCGTTGCTTGCAGTGACTCACACTCTGCGTAAATACCCTTCGTTTGTATTGACGTTACCTGCAACAGTTGCCAAATTGGAGCCTCACTACAAAAGGTAAGGGAATGTAATTCCGACTAATCCTGGTGACGCCGCAAGGCACCACGCACAGATCACTCAAAAAAAACGATCGGCGTACAGCAAACAACAACACAACATCACATGACTACTGGAGCACACGAATGACCCACTCCGCCAAAAAATCCGCCATGCTAAAGGTCGGCCTTAGCGCCATTGCGCTGCTGATCACCGCTGGCGTGCAGGCCAAAACGCTGGTGTACTGTTCTGAAGGTTCGCCGGAGGGTTTTAACCCGCAGCTGTTTACCTCGGGCACCACCTATGACGCCAGCTCGGTGCCGATCTATAACCGCCTGCTGGAGTTCAAGACCGGCACCACCGAACTGGTTCCGGGCCTGGCGGAGAAATGGGACGTCAGTGAAGACGGTAAAACCTACACCTTCCACCTGCGTAAAGGCGTGAAGTGGCAGACCACCAAAGATTTTAAGCCAACCCGCGAGTTTAACGCCGATGACGTGGTGTTCTCGTTTGAGCGCCAGCTGGATAAAAACAACAAGTATCACAACGTCTCCGGCGGCAGCTACGAGTACTTCGAAGGCATGGATATGCCGAAGCTGATCAGCAAAATTGAGAAGGTGGACGATCACACCGTTCGCTTTGTTCTGACCCGCCCGGAAGCGCCGTTCCTCGCCGATCTGGGCATGGACTTCGCTTCAATCCTCTCCGCCGAATATGCCGACAACATGCTGAAAGCCGGCACCCAGGACAAACTTGACCTGAACCCGGTCGGTACCGGCCCGTTCCAGCTGCTGCAGTACCAGAAAGACTCCCGCATTCTGTATAAGGCCAACCCGGACTACTGGGGCAGCAAGCCGAAGATTGACCGCCTGGTGTTCTCGATCACCCCGGACGCCTCGGTGCGCTATGCCAAAATGCAGAAGGGCGAGTGCCAGGTGATGCCGTACCCGAACCCGGCCGATATCGCGCGCATGAAGGAAGATAAAAACATCAACCTGATGCAGATGCCGGGCCTGAACGTCGGTTACGTCTCGTTCAACACCGAGAAGAAGCCGCTGGACGAGGTCAAGGTGCGCCAGGCGCTGACGCTGGCCGTTAACAAGCAGGCGATCATCGACGCGGTTTACCAGGGCGCGGGCCAGGCAGCGAAAAACCTGATCCCACCGACCATGTGGGGCTACAACGACAGCGTTAAGGACTACAGCTACGACGTCGAAAAAGCCAAAGCGCTGCTGAAAGAAGCGGGCAAGGCGGACGGTTTCGCCATCGACCTGTGGGCGATGCCGGTGCAGCGTCCGTATAACCCGAACGCGCGCCGCATGGCCGAGATGATCCAGAGCGACTGGGCGAAAATCGGCGTGAAGGCCAAAATCGTCACCTATGAGTGGGGCGAGTACCTGAAACGCGCCAAAGCCGGTGAGCACCAGACGGTAATGATGGGCTGGACCGGCGACAACGGGGACCCGGACAACTTCTTCGCGACCCTGTTCAGCTGCGCCGCGGCAAAAGACGGCTCCAACTATTCACGCTGGTGCTACAAACCGTTTGAAGACCTGATCCAGCCGGCGCGTGCCGAAGCCGATCACAACAAGCGCATTGAGTACTACAAGCAGGCGCAGGTGGTGATGCACGACCAGGCGCCGGCGCTGATCGTTGCCCACTCCACCGTCTATGAGCCGGTCAGCAAAAAAGTGTCTGGCTACGTAGTCGATCCACTGGGCAAACACCACTTCGATAACGTGGACATCCAGGAGTAATGCTCAGGGCCGGTGAGAACCGGTCCTGAGGACTTTCTGCCGGGGCCGCCGCGTGGCCCCTTTGCCCGGAAGCAAAACCAGGTCGTCAAGGCGCAGTCCGCTGCGTCGCGGAGGCGTTCACGCCGCCGCAGGATGTGAGCAATAATAATCCCGTTGGCTACGGTCGGCGGGAACACAAGAGAATCCGGATTATGCTGCAGTTCATACTCCGACGTCTGGGACTTGTCATCCCAACGTTTATTGGTATCACCCTGTTAACCTTTGCGTTTGTCCACATGATCCCCGGTGACCCGGTGATGATTATGGTCGGCGAACGCGGGATCTCCCCTGAACGTCACGCCGAACTGATGGCCCAGCTGGGGCTGGATAAGCCGCTGTGGCAGCAGTACATCACCTATATCAACGGCGTGCTGCACGGCGATTTAGGCCTGTCGCTGAAAAGCCGCGTGCCGGTGTGGGACGAGTTCGTACCGCGCTTTAAGGCCACGCTGGAGCTGGGCGTCTGCGCGATGCTGTTTGCTATCGCCGTCGGTATCCCGGTAGGCGTGCTGGCGGCGGTCAAACGCGGTTCCATTTTCGATCACACCGCCGTCGGCATCTCGCTGACCGGCTATTCGATGCCGATCTTCTGGTGGGGCATGATGCTGATCATGCTGGTCTCGGTGCAGCTGAACCTGACGCCGGTCTCCGGCCGCATCGGCGATACCGTGTTTCTTGATGACAGCCAGCCGCTGACCGGCTTTATGCTGATCGATACCCTGATCTGGGGCGAGCCGGGCGACTTCGAAGACGCGGTGATGCATATGATCCTGCCCGCCATCGTGCTCGGCACCATCCCGCTGGCGGTGATCGTGCGTATGACCCGCTCTTCGATGCTGGAAGTGCTCAGCGAAGACTACATCCGCACCGCGCGCGCCAAAGGGCTGACGCCGCTGCGGGTGATCGTGGTGCACGGGCTGCGTAACGCCATGCTGCCGGTGGTCACGGTGATTGGTCTGCAGGTGGGTACGCTGCTGGCCGGGGCGATCCTCACCGAAACCATCTTCTCGTGGCCGGGCCTTGGCCGCTGGCTGATCGACGCGCTGCAACGCCGCGACTATCCGGTGGTGCAGGGCGGCGTGCTGATGGTGGCCACGCTGATTATCCTCGTCAACCTGCTGGTTGACCTGCTTTACGGCGTGGTTAACCCGCGCATTCGCCACAGAAAATAGGGGGCCATATGTCTGTGATCAATTCGGGCAGCGCCGCTGCTGCCCCCAAGCCGATGACCCCGTTACAGGAATTCTGGCACTACTTTAAGCGTAATAAAGGCGCGGTGATCGGCCTGGTGTACGTGGTTCTGATGATGTTAATCGCCATTTTTGCCAACGTGCTGGCACCGCACGCGCCGTCCGAGCAGTTCCGCCAGGCGCTGCTGCAGCCGCCGGTGTGGCATGAAAACGGCAGCTGGCAGTTCCTGCTGGGCACCGATGACGTCGGCCGTGACGTGCTGTCGCGCCTGATGTACGGCGCGCGGCTGTCGCTGCTGGTCGGCTGCCTGGTGGTGGTGCTGTCGCTGGTGATGGGCGTGGTGTTTGGCCTGCTGGCTGGCTACGTCGGCGGGGCGGTTGACGCGGCGATTATGCGTTTAGTCGACATCATGCTGGCGCTGCCGAGCCTGCTGCTGGCGCTGGTGCTGGTGGCGATTTTCGGCCCGTCGATCGTTAACGCCTCGCTGGCGCTGACCTTTGTCGCCCTGCCGCACTACATCCGCCTGACCCGCGCCGCGGTGCTGGTGGAGACCACCCGCGACTACGTCACCGCCTCGCGCGTGGCCGGGGCCGGGCCGCTGCGGCAGATGTTTATCAATATCTTACCTAACTGCCTGGCACCGCTGATCGTGCAGGCGTCATTGGGCTTCTCCAACGCGATCCTCGATATGGCCGCGCTGGGTTTCCTGGGAATGGGCGCACAGCCGCCGACGCCGGAGTGGGGCACCATGCTCTCCGACGTATTGCAGTACGCGCAGAGCGCCTGGTGGGTGGTAACCTTCCCTGGCGTGGCGATACTGCTGACGGTACTGGCGTTTAACCTGATGGGCGACGGATTACGCGACGCTCTCGACCCGAAACTCAAACAGTAGGCAGCGCGATGGCACTCTTAACAGTAAACCAACTTTCGGTGCACTTCGGTGACGAAAAGGCACCCTTCCGCGCCGTCGACCGCATCAGCTATCAGGTTGAGCAGGGGCAGGTGGTCGGCATCGTCGGCGAGTCCGGCTCCGGTAAATCGGTCAGCTCGCTGGCGATCATGGGTCTGATTGACTATCCCGGCCGGGTGATGGCCGAGCAGCTGGTGTTTAACCAGCGCGATCTGCAGCGCATCTCCGAAAAAGAGCGCCGCCAGCTGGTCGGCTCGGAAGTGGCGATGATTTTCCAGGACCCGATGACCAGCCTCAACCCCTGTTACACCGTCGGCTTCCAGATTATGGAAGCGATCAAGGTGCACCAGGGCGGCAACCGCCGCACCCGGCGTCAGCGGGCGATTGACCTGCTGACCCAGGTGGGCATTCCCGATCCGGCCTCGCGGCTGGACGTTTACCCGCACCAGCTCTCCGGCGGCATGAGCCAGCGCGTGATGATCGCCATGGCCATCGCCTGCCGGCCGAAGCTGCTGATTGCCGATGAGCCGACCACCGCGCTCGACGTGACCATCCAGGCGCAGATCATCGAGCTGCTGCTGGATCTGCAGCGTCAGGAGAATATGGCGCTGATCCTGATCACCCACGATCTGGCGCTGGTGGCCGAGGCCGCACAGCACATCATCGTGATGTACGCCGGGCAGGTGGTGGAAACCGGGCCGGCGGCGCAGCTGTTTAAGGCACCGCGGCACCCGTACACCCAGGCGCTGCTGCGCGCGCTGCCGGAGTTCTCCAGCGACAAAGCGCGGCTGGCGTCCCTGCCGGGCGTGGTGCCGGGCAAATATGACCGCCCCGACGGCTGCCTGCTGAACCCGCGCTGCCCGTACGCCACCCAACGCTGTCGTACCGAAGAGCCGGCCATGCATGAACGGGCCGGACGTTATGCGAAATGCCATTTCCCACTGGATGACGCCGGGAGACCCGTCTATGAAGCCTGAAAATCTCAATCCGGCGCTGCTGATGCAGGCGATCGACCTGAAAAAACACTACCCGGTGAAAAAGGGCCTGTTCGGCCAGGAGCGGCTGGTCAAGGCGCTGGACGGCGTCTCGTTTAACCTGGAACGCGGCAAAACGCTGGCGGTGGTCGGCGAGTCCGGCTGCGGAAAGTCGACGCTGGGTCGTCTGCTGACCATGATTGAAACGCCCACCGAGGGCCAGCTCTATTACCAGGGCCAGGATCTGCTGCAGCCCGACCCTAAAGCACAGCAGCTGCGCCGGCAGAAAATTCAGATCGTCTTCCAGAACCCTTATGGTTCACTGAACCCGCGTAAGAAAGTCAGCCAGATTCTGGAAGAGCCGCTGATGATTAACACCACGCTGAGCCGGGCGGAACGCCGCGAGAAAACGCTGGAGATGATGGCGAAGGTCGGGCTGAAAACCGAACACTATGACCGCTATCCGCATATGTTCTCCGGCGGTCAGCGCCAGCGTATCGCCATTGCCCGCGGGCTGATGCTGGACCCGGACGTGCTGATCGCCGATGAGCCGGTGTCGGCGCTGGACGTGTCGGTGCGTGCCCAGGTGCTGAACCTGATGATGGATCTGCAGCAGGAGCTGGGACTCTCTTACGTGTTTATCTCCCACGATTTGTCGGTGGTCGAGCACATTGCTGATGAAGTGATGGTGATGTATCTCGGCCGTTGCGTGGAGCAGGGCAGTAAGGAGGCGATTTTCGCCAACCCGCGCCATCCCTATACCCAGGCGCTGCTCTCTGCGACGCCGCGCCTCAACCCTGACGATCGGCGCGAACGTATTAAGCTGACCGGCGAGCTGCCCAGCCCGCTGAATCCGCCGCCGGGCTGCGCGTTTAACGCCCGCTGCCGCCGGCGGATGAGCAGCTGCACCCAGCTGCAGCCGCAGCTGAAACGTTTTGGTGAACAGCAGGTGGCCTGTTTTGCCGTTGAGCAGGATGAGGCAACGCTGCCGACGCCGTAAGGTTCGGCTAAGGGGACAGGGAGGTCGCCTTAGCTGAAATTTTCATTAACGCTAGCGGAATAACGGTAATGTGAAAATTAACCGTAAGATATTTCGAAAGCCTAAGATTCCCCTCACGTAATTAATAAACTCCAACCGATAATTACACAGATGATAAATAACATCTGCAATGAATAATTTCACTTAGTGTCGTTAATTTCATTGACAAAAATAATGTGAATATGCCATCAGAACTCTCTTAACTCTTTATTAGAGTGTGTTATATTGCGAAAAATCCACAACCTGCGCGATCATTCTCATGAAAAGCTATGATGACTTGCAGCGTTTTAAAGAAAAAACGCAAACGGACCATATTGAGTTCAAAGACATGTCGGAGCAGTCGCTTAATTCAGATACCACTAACTGGGCGATAATCAAACAGTTACTGAATGATGACGCAGGTTCGGTGCTGGAAAAAAGCCAGCGTATCGACGTCGCGGCACCGCAGCCGATCGATCCTTCTTCGTTTGCGCCCCCGCCTGCGCCGGTGGCCGCCGCGCCCGCTAAACCGGCGGTGCAGTCCTTTGCCACCACCACGGCGGCCAGCGGCAGTTCACTGCTCGACAGTATCTCTTCATCGCTGAAATCGGCCACCGCCGCGGCCGCTGCACCGGTTACTGCGCCACCCGCAATGGCCTCCGCCGCGCATGCCCAGCACCCGGGTTTAACCCCGGCGGAAACGGCGGCGGAGTCGGCGGCCCTGCGCCCGGCGCCGGTGGCACAAATCACCTCGGCGGCGGGCAGTTCGCTGTTTGAACAGCTGGCGGCACAGACGCCGCCGCGCGCCGCCGCATCGGTGACGCCGCTGCAGGCGGCTGTGGCTGCGCCTGTTCAGCCCGCGACCACGCCGTTGAGCGCACCGGCTGCCGTACCTGCTGAGCCACTGGCCACGCCGCTAGAACAGATGAGCACGCCGCTTATGACGCAGCCACAGCAGCAGAGCACGCCGCTCATTGCACAGCTACAGCAGCAGAGCACGCCGCTGTCTGCGCCATTACAGCAGCCAGCTGCACCGCTTAGCTCCGCGTCTGCCGACGTGCCGCCATCATCACGCGGGCTGTTCCCGCCGGCCGCCGTCCAGCCGGCAGCGACCCCGGCTTCGGGCTGGGTGCAGAGCACCGCCGATGCGCGGGAAGCGGTTGCTGCCCCCTCTGCGTGGAGCGCCCAGACGCAGAGCAGTAGCGCGGATATCCACTATAAGCAGTTATTTGGTTCCGCCGGTGCCGCTGCCCGCGCGGTATCCAAAGAGAGTTTATTACAACCCCTGTTGGAGAAAATTGCCTCATGCCGTTAGTCTGCGTCTGTTCCCCTAAAGGCGGTGTGGGTAAAACCACTATGGCAGCCAACCTTGCCCATGCGCTGGCGCGCGGGGGCAGCAAAGTGCTGGCAATTGATTTCGACGTGCAGAACGCGCTGCGCCTGCACTTTGGCGTGCCGCTGTCCGACGGGCGGGGCTATGTGGCGAAGTCGTCAGAGGCCTCTGACTGGAGTCAGTCAATCCTGACCACCGGCGGCAATATCTTCGTACTGCCTTACGGCGACGTCAGCGAAGATCAGCGAATGGAGTTTGAAAATAATCTCTCCCACGATCCCAACTTCCTCGTCCGTGGGCTGAACACCGTCCTTAACTACCCGGGGCTGGTGATCATCGCCGATTTTCCCCCGGGCCCGGGTCCGGCGCTTAAAGCCATGGCGGCGCTGGCCGATATGCATCTGGTGGTGATGCTGGCGGATACCGCCTCGCTGTCGCTGCTGCCGCAGGTTGAGAACGAAAAAATGATCGGCGGTGCGCTGAACCACCGTGGCGGCCACTATTTCGTGCTCAACCAGAGCGACAGTCGCCGCCATATCAGCCGCGACGTCACCGCGTTTATGCAGCAGCGGCTGGGCGATAAGCTGGTTGGGGTGGTCAACCGCGATGAGAGCGTGGCCGAAGCTAACGCCTCCCAGCAGTCGATTTTTGATTTCAGTCCGGTTTCTGCGGCGGCCTTTGATATTGAACTGATCGCCAAACGCCTCGCCGCCCTGCTGGATATCAAAGTCGGCGATGGTGAAATGAGTGCACCGCTGAAATCACGTTAACCATCAGCACTGATGCCGGGCAGGGATGCCTGAATACGCGTGGTGTCGCCACCACGAAATGAATGCCTGTTCGTGTTCAGGATGACCTTATGAAAAAAGCCCTGTTCTATCTGCTGCTGCTGTTACTGGCTCCGGTGGTTGCGGTGATCATCATTACCCCGATGGATAGCCAGAAACAGTACACCTTCGGTTTGATCTCTATCGCCATTCTGTTTCTGCTCGGCCGGATTAAAAGCCAGAAAGTGTCGATGATCATGGTGTTTCTCTCCGCCATGATGTCGACGCGCTATATCTGGTGGCGGGCCACCGAAACGCTGCACTTCAACTCGGAAGTCGAGGCGATCCTCGGTATCGGCCTGTTTATCGCCGAGCTGTACGTGTGGCTGATCCTGATCCTCGGCTATCTGCAGACCTCGTGGCCGCTGAAGCGCAACATCGAGCCGCTGCCGGATGACGTCAGCCTGTGGCCGACGGTGGACGTCTACGTCCCCAGCTATAACGAAAGCCTCGACGTGGTGCGCGACACGGTACTGGCGGCGCAGTGCATCGACTACCCGCGTGACAAGCTGAAAATCTACCTGCTGGATGACGGCAAGCGCAGCGAATTTGCCCGCTTTGCCGCCGACGTGGGCGTCGGCTACATCACCCGTGATGACAACCGCCACGCCAAGGCCGGCAACCTCAACCACGCGATGAAGATCACCAAAGGTGAGCTGATCTGCGTGTTTGACTGCGACCACGTCGCCACCCGAACCTTCCTGCAGGCCACCGTTGGCGCGTTCCTCAAAGACGACAAGCTGGCGCTGCTGCAGACGCCGCACTACTTCTACTCGCCGGATCCGTTTGAACGTAACCTGAAGGCGGCGCGCGAAATCCCCAACGAAGGGGCGCTGTTCTACGGCCCGGTGCAGCAGGGCAACGATAACTGGAACGCCACCTTCTTCTGCGGCTCCTGTGCGGTGATCCGCCGCTCGGCGCTGGAAGAGATCGGCGGCTTTGCGGTGGAAACCGTCACCGAAGATGCGCATACCGCGCTGAAAATGCAGCGCCTCGGCTGGGGCTCGGCTTTCCTGGCGATCCCGCTGGCGGCGGGGCTGGCCACCGAGCGTCTCGGCCTGCATATCGTGCAGCGTACCCGCTGGGCGCGCGGCATGACGCAGATTTTCCGCGTTGATAACCCGCTGCTGGGGCGCGGCCTCAAGTGGCAGCAGCGCCTGTGCTACCTCAACGCCATGCTGCACTTCCAGTTCGGCCTGCCGAGGGTTATCTTCCTCACCGCGCCGCTGGCGTACCTGCTGTTTAACCTGAATATCATTCACTCTTCGGCCAGCCTGATCTTCTCTTACGTGCTGCCGCACCTGGTGATGTCGCTGTACGTCAACTCACGGATGAACGGCCGCTTCCGCGCCACCTTCTGGGGTGAGATCTACGAAACGGTGATGGCCTTCCACCTGGTGATCCCAACGCTGCTGACCATGATCTCGCCGAAGCACGGTAAGTTTAACGTGACCGATAAGGGCGGCCTGCTCGACGTCGGCTTCTTCGACTTCAACATCGTGCGCCCGCACGTCATCTGCGCGCTGCTGCTGACCGCCGGGGTGATCAGCGGACTGGTGCGCGCCTTCGCCCATGACTACTTCGGCGTGGACCCTTACGTGATCGCGCTTAACGTTGGCTGGGCGCTGTTCAGCCTGATTATTCTGATGGCGGCGATCGCCGTGGCGCGTGAAACCAAGCAGGTGCGTAAAACCATCCGTATCGACGTCAGTATTCCGGTGGTTGTCCACTACGCCAGCGGCATCTCCTCGCGCAGCCAGACCATCAACCTGTCGATGGGCGGCGTGCAGCTGAAGGCGCCGGATCGTCGTCATGAAGACGATCAGATCGAAGCGGTCGACCTGATGTTGCAGACCGGCGCAATCTCGATTCCGGTGCACCTGATCGACGCCAGTGCCGGCATTATTCGCCTGCAGTTCCAGGATATTCCGCTGTCGCGCCGCCGTGAGCTGGTGCGGGTGGTGCTGTCGCGCGCCGATGCCTGGATCAACCCGCCGGGCCGCAAGGACAATCCGCTGCGCTCGCTGATGACCATTATTCGCACCGTCTTCGAGCTGTTCTGGCTGAGCTGGAAAGATGGCCGGTCGAACAGGAAAAATAAGCTGAAAGCGGAAGAGGATGGCGTGGCATGAAGAAACTGGTATGGCGCGCGCTTTGCCTCGGCACCGCACTGACCCTCGGCAGCGCCCAGGCGACCCCGGCTAACCGCAGCGCGGACAATGACCTGCTGCGCAGCTTTATGCCGCAGGGGCAGGAGAGTGACCCGGCCGCCGCCGCTAACGGCGGTAGTACCCCGGCTGGCGGCAGCGCAGCTGCCACCGCTAATACCACGGCTGGCGGCAACGCCGCACCGGCGTGGCCGGCGAACGACAGTAGCGCTGCGGGCAATGCTGCTGCCACCGGTAATACCACGGCTGGCGGCAACGCGGCTCCGGCGTGGCCGGCGAACGACAGTAGCGCTGCGGGTAATGCTGCTGCCACCGGTAATACCACGGCTGGCGGCAGCGCCGCACCGGCCTGGCCGGCGAATGACAGTAGCGCTGCGGGCAACGCGGCTGGCGGTAACTCAACCGCCAGCGGCAATGCGGCCTGGCCAAACGGTAATGCTGCCGCAACCGGCGCGGCCCCGGACGCTGCCGCCAGCGCGGGATCTGGTGCCCCGGCTGATGACAGCGGGCAGCAGGGCCTGCCGTCCGGAGACGACGCGGCGCTGCCGCCGGCCAGCGTCAGCGATATTCCTGGCCTGCCGCCGCTGCCTGCGCCGGTGGATGCCACCCCGACCAGCAGCGCGCCGTCGCTGGCCGGCATGTCGATCAACCAGCCGCTCAGCAGCCAGGTCAGCGTGGCGCAGATGGGCCAGCCGCAGGGCGTGACCCTGACCGGCGGTCAGCTGCAGTCCGGCATCGTCTTTACCCTGCCGACCGATGAAGTGATCACCAACGCCCGCCTGAACCTGTCGCTGAAGGTGTCGCAGGCGCTGGCGGCGCGCAACACCTCGCTGCAGCTGATGCTGAACGGCCAGCCGTTGGGCACCCTGCCGCTCAGCGCCTCGGATCGCAACACTGAAGATTTCCAGCTGGATATCCCGGCGGCGATGGTGGTCTCCAACAACAACCTCAGCTTTAAAATCAACGACGCCGACCAGCTGATGTGCGAGCGCGACAGCGCCGAGCAGTATCAGGTCACCATCCTGCCCGCCACCACCCTGGCGCTGGAAGGCCAGCAGCTGAATATCGGTACCAGCCTGCGTAACTTCCCGCGGCCGTTTATCGACCCGCTGCGCATGAACCCGGCCAGCGTGCCGATGATCTTCAGCGACAACGTTAACCCGGGTGACGTTTCGGCGGCGGCGATCCTCGCCTCGTGGATGGGCATTCAGGCCGACTACCGCGGCATCAGCTTCCCGGTGCTACGCGGCCAGCTGCCGGAGAAAAACGGCGTGGTGTTTGGCCGTCCCGGCGAGAAGATCGGTAACCTGACGCTGCCGGCGGCCAGCACGCCGCTGCTGCAGATCGTCGATAACCCGGATAACCCGGTCTATAAGCTGTTGCTGGTGGTCGGTAAAGACGACGCGCAGATGCGCCAGGCGGCCTGGCGTTTAATGCAGCCGTTCAACGACGATCGGCCGCAGCTGGATGTGGCCTCACAAACCATGCCGGTGCGTAAACCTTACGATGCGCCGCGCTGGATCAATACCGAACGCCCGGTGCGCCTCAGCGAACTGCTGCGCCAGGATCAGAACCTGACCACCAACGGCATCTGGCACGATGCGCTGCGCGTCAACTTCCGTGCGGCGCCGGACCTGTTCCTGTGGGACGGCGACACCCTGCCGGTGCAGCTTAATTACCGTTTCCCGTCGGAAAGCTGGATCGATGAAGATAACTCGGTGCTGAACGTCACGCTGAACGGCACCTTCCTGCGCAACCTGACGGTAAACAAAATCGGCCTGCTGGAGAACATCTGGCACCGGCTGGGCGGCGACGCGCGCCAGGAGAAATACACCCTGAAGCTCGACCCGTATCTGATTTACGGTGATAACCAGCTGCAGCTCTATTTCAATATCAAACCGAAGGCCAGCGCGCCGTGCAGCGTGCTGAGCAACAACAACATCAAGAGCCGGATTGATGAAGATTCGTATATCGACCTGAGCAACACCCGGCACTTCACTCTGTTGCCGAACCTCTCTTACTTTGTCGGTGCCTCCTTCCCGTTCTCGCGGCTGGCGGACTACTCGCAAACCGTATTGATGCTGCCGGAGCATCCGGCTAACGCCGAAATCAGCACGCTGCTGGATCTGGCAGGCCGTTCCGGTAACGCCACCGGCGTGGCGCTGAGTCATAACAACGTGCTGTTTGGCATCCCGAGCGGCGGCACCCTGCGCGAGCGGCTGGAGAACAGCGACGTGCTGTCGGTCTCGACCCTGAAACAGACCGCCTTTAACCAGGAGATGCTCTCCGCTTCGCCGTACGAAGTGCAGAACCATACGCTGGGGGTGAAGGTGCCGGGGACGCTGGATAAAGCCCGTGCCTGGCTGACCGGTGACTGGACCCAGCAGACGCTGGATGCCGATCGCTACTTCTCCTCGAACGAGGACTGGCGCGGCTTTGTCAGCTATCGCTCGCCGTGGAACAGCAGCCGGCTGGTGGTGATGACCGTCGCCACCGATGACGATCAGCTGGCGCGTCTGCAGAACGATCTGACCCAGCCGCGCATTAACGCCGGCATCCGCGGCGACACCGCGGTGATCACCGATGAGACCGGTATCCGCAGCTTCCGCGTCGGGCCACAGTTCCCGAGCGGCCAGATGCCGTGGTACATGATGGTGGTGTGGTACGCCAACCAGCACGCGGTGCTGCTGGCGCTGCTGGCGCTGTTCAGCGCCCTGCTAATCGGACTCAGTACCTGTGCGCTGCTGAAGCGTCACGCCTGGCGGCGTTTGCACCCGCAGAACCCTTCCCGAGACTCTGGCGAGGATAAAGAATGATGAAAACGTCCCTCACGCTGTTAAATGCCAGAATACGTCAGAGCTGGATCACGGGCGGCAGCCTGGCGCTGTCGCTGCTCAGCCTGCCCGCGCTGGCGGCAGACGCAAACCCGGCGGTGCAGGCGCTGTTCGCCCAGGCCAACTACTGGCACCAGAAATCGCACGACGATCTGGCGCGTGAGGCGCTGCAGAAGGTGCTGATGGTGGATGCGAATAACACCGAAGCCATCTACCTGATGTCGCTGTGGTCGCAGCAGAACGGCGACAACGCCGCCGGGGCCAAATGGCGTGAACGGCTCAGCGCGCTGTCGCCGAACGATCCGCGGCTGGTCGAGCTGGATAACGCCCACCAGCTGCAGACCATCCCGGCGGCGCAGCTGTCGCTGGCCCGTCAGCAGGCGCGCAGCGGCAACACCGCCGCCGCGCTGCAGACCTGGCGTAACACCTTCAGCGGCAACGTGCCGCCGCCGAGCGTGGCGGCAGAGTACTATCTGACCATGGCCGGGGACCGCACCCTGCTGCCGCAGGCGGTGGATAACCTGCGCCAGTTCAGCGCGCAGAACCCGCAGGACAACGCCGCGCGGCTGGCGCTGGGTAAGGCACTGACCTACCAGGAGTCGACGCGTCGCGAAGGTGTGCAGATGCTGGAAAGCATGGCCGGCGGCAGTGCGGACGCCGACCGTTCACTGCGGCAGGCGCTGCTGTGGCTGGGCCCGCAGCCCGCCGACAGCACGCTGTACCAGAATTTCCAGCAGCGCCACCCGCAGGATACGGAGGTGATGAACCACTTCCGTAAAAACGTCGGCGGCGCGGCGAAAGGCCAGGGCTTTACCGCCCTGAACAGCGGCGACGTCTCCAGCGCGCAAAGTGCGTTTAACCAGGTGCTGCAGACCAACCCGCAGGATGCCGACGCGCTGGCTGGCCTTGGCTACGTGGCGCAGCGCAGCGGTAACTATGCCCAGGCGGCTGACTACCTGGAGCGGGCGGCGAAGCTCGGCGGCAACGACAGCCAGCAGCGCCAGCAGCAGGCGGACGATGCGCGCTTCTACGGCCAGCTGGCGACTGCACAGCAGGCGATGAAAGCCGGCGACAGTGCTAAAGCGCTGGCGCTGAGCGAGCCGCTGGTGCAGGCCAGCGGTGAGAAGGGCGAGGCGGCGAAGCTGTTCCGCGCCGACGTGCTGCGCCGCAACAACCAGCTGGACCAGGCCGAGCAGACTTACCGCAGCGTGCTGGCCGCTGACGCCGACAACCGCCCGGCGAAAGAGGGGCTGTTCTACGTGCTGCGTCAGCAGAACCGCACGGCAGAGGCCAACACTCTGCTGGCCTCGCTGCCCGCCAGCGTGCGCGAGGCGGTAACGCCGCGCCCGGTGGCCACCAGCGATCCGGTGCGCCGTGACGCGAAACAGGCGCTGGCCGCCGGCAACCCGCAGCGCGCCATCACCCTTCTGCAGCAGGGGATGCAGCGCTTCCCTAATGATGCCTGGCTGCGCCTCGACCTGGCGCGCATCTATCAGCAGCAGGGTGACGCTGCTGCCGCCTCGGGCGTGATGCAGCCTGCTTACCGTAACGGCGCCAGCAGCAACGAAGTCTACGCGGCGGCGCTGTTTGCCAGCGAAAGCGGGGCCTGGGCGCAGGCCAACAGCCTGCTGGCGCGCATTCCGGCGCGCAGCCAGAATGCCGACATGCGCACGCTGGCGCAGCGGGTTAACTTCAATCAGCAGATGAGCGTGGCGAAGCAGTATCTCGACCAGGGCTCCAACGCGGCGGCGGCTAACACGCTGAAGGCGCTGGCGGCTAACCCGCCCTCCGCCCCGGCAGACGCCGGTAACCTGGCGAAAGCGCTGGCGCAGTCCGGCGATATGGCCAGCGCGGTAGCGGTGGTGCGCGGCAACATGCGCCGCGGCGTGCAGGGTAACGCCGGCGACTATGCGGCGCAGGTGGACGTGCTGAACCAGGCCGGGCTCGGCGCCGAAGGGCAGAGCTTCCTCAGCAGCCCGGAGCTGCAGTCGCGCAGCACCCCGGCACAGCTGGCAAGCCTGCGTAACGGCGGGGTGATTCAGGAAGCCGACCGCCTGCGCGAGCAGAAACAGTATGCGGCGGCGTATGACAAGCTGATCTCGGCGGTGCAGAACGATCCGCAGAACACCGATCTGATGTTTGCCATGGCGCGCCTGTATCAGTCCGGCAAGATGAATAAAGAGGCGGGGGTGGTCTATGACTACCTGATGACCCGCGATACGCCAACCCAGGACGCCCGCGAAGGGGCGGTCAACGTGGCGCTGGCGCTGGACGACGTGCCGAAAGCCCGCGCGCTGGCCGGCGGCCTGCGCGGTGAACAGACGCCGCAGCGCCTGCTGCTGCTGGCCCGCGTCTCCGAAGCCGAGGGCGACCATAACCAGGC
Organism: Erwinia sp. B116; assembly: GCF_002865965.1. Lineage (NCBI taxonomy): Bacteria > Pseudomonadati > Pseudomonadota > Gammaproteobacteria > Enterobacterales > Erwiniaceae > Erwinia > Erwinia sp. B116. The sequence continues at coordinate 49,233 of NZ_JRZZ01000005.1, read as the reverse complement.
GCTCAGCTACCTGCGCACCGCGCGCGGCAAGATGATTGGTCTGCAAGGGGCACAGACCGGCAGCAATCCGTCGGTAGGCGGCCTGCTGGCCTCCGATAACCCGTTTATCAACCGCACCACGCTGTCGCCGCGTCCGTCGCCTTCCGCTTATGGCAGCACCATGCCGTGGCAGCAGTCGCCGAACTACCGCGATTACCGCAATATTGACGGCGTACCGCTGAACGGTGGCACAGAGGTGGCGACGCAGCAGAACCAGACGCTGCATCAGATCGACACCATGATGGCGGAGATGGAGAAAGATACCGGCACCTGGGCCCAGGCCGGCATTCAGATCCGCGGGCGCGACGGCGAGAACGGCCTGAGCAAGCTGAACGAAGCCAAAGCGCCGCTCACCTGGTCCAGCGCCCCGCTGGGCGACGCACGCTTTGACTTTACCGTCACGCCGATCACCCTGAGTGCGGGCAGCGCCAGCGGCGATGCCTACCGCCGCCTCGGTTCCGGCGCGGGCGAACAGGCGATCTCCAACCTGGTCACCACCATCAAAAGTGAGCAGACCTACCTGGCGACGCTTAACGCCACCGATCTGGCCACCTTTAACGCGGCGAATCCGGGCGTGGCGACGGCGCTGAGTGCGCTGAACGGCATCAAGTTTGACGACCTCAACCCGCTGACCGCCTCCGGGCTGAATAACCTCACCAGCCTGAACAACAACACCGCGCTGAAAAACTATCTGGTGGCGTCATCGCGTAAGCCGAACACCGAAACGGCGATGAACAGCTCCAGCGATTCGCAGAGCGCCACCGGCGTCGAGCTGAACCTGGCGCTGACCGGCAGCAACTACAAAATCGACCTCGGCAGCACGCCGCTCGGCCAGGATCTCAGCACCCTGGTCGGTGGGGTGAAGTGGGCGCCGAAACTCACCGACTACCTGACGCTGATCCTTACCGGCGAGCGCCGGGCGGTCACCGACAGCCTGCTCTCCTACGTTGGCACCAAAGATCGCCTCTCCGGCAAGAGCTGGGGCCGGGTGACCAAAAACGGCGGTAACGCGCTGTTAAGCTACGACGACGGTGACGCCGGCTTCTACGTCGGCGGCGGCGTTTACAGCTACCTCGGTGAGAACGTGGCCAGTAACAAAGGGCTGGTGGGCAACGCCGGTGCCTACGTGCGGCCGTTCCACTATAACGATCGCGAGCTGAAGACCGGTATCAGCATCAGCTGGATGGATTTCTCGAAAAACCTCAGCTACTACAGCTACGGTCAGGGCGGCTACTTCAGCCCGCAGAACTTCGTCAGCGTCTCGTTCCCGGTCGACTATTCGCAGACCTATGATGATCTGAGCGTGCGCGTCGGCGGCTCGGCGGGCTATCAGTCCTATACCCAGGACCGCAGCGCCTACTTCCCGAACAACGCTGACTGGCAGTCGGCGCTGGAGGCGGCGGCCACCGCCGGTTTCGCCAAAGAGGCTTACTACTCCGGCGGCAGCAAAAGCGGCATCGGCTATAATCTGCACGCCGGCGCGGACTACAAAATTAATAAAGACGTCACCATCGGCGGCCAGATCGGCTATGACACCTTTGGTGAATATAACGAAAGTACGGCGCAACTCTATTTCCGCTACATGCTGGGAGGCAAATAAGCATGAGTCAGTTACCGGATCGCACTCTGAACTACTATCGCCAGCAGCAGGTCCAGCCCGGCTGGTTTGATCTGCTGAGCGTGATGATTCACGGCATGCTGCACAACGCCGGCGAGCGCGAAAGCCAGGCATTTTTACAGCAGATGGGCGATAACCTGGCCCGCCGTTATCCGCTGGGCCGCGCCGCCACCGTCAGCGAGCTGGAGGCACGGGCTAATCAGGTGCTGGCGCGGTTTGGCTGGGGGGTGATCGACATTCAGCCGTATGAGACGGCGATGGTTATCGATCACGTCGCGCTGCCGCCGGGGGACAGCCTGCTGTCGCCGGAGCAGTGGCAGCAGGCGTTTGCTGCGGTGCTGCTGGGCCTTTACGCGCGCTGGCTGCGCGAGCAGGGCGGGCGTGAGCACGTTGCGCTGGCCGTTGAAGCCAGCGGCGAAACCGCGCTGCGCTTTCGTTATCAGGTTTAAGAGGATTATCAGGGATATGTTGAGGGTGATGGTATTGGCACTGGCGATGGTGCTGGGCGCGGCTCAGGCCAGCGCCGCAGACGGCTGGAGCAGTTTTAAAACGCATTTTCTGACCAGCGATGGTCGCATCCAGGACACCGGTAACAAGAACATCAGCCATACCGAAGGGCAGGGTTACGCCATGCTGATGGCGGTGTTTTACAACGATCGCAGCAGCTTTGAACAGCTGTGGGGCTGGACCGAAACCCACCTGAAAAACCCGGCTAACGGGCTGTTTTACTGGCGCTATCAGCCCGCGGCCGCCGATCCGATCGCCGACAGAAACAACGCCTCGGACGGTGATGTACTGATCGCCTGGGCGCTGCTGAAAGCCGGTGAAAAATGGCAGGTTCCCGCGTGGCTGAAGGCGTCTGACGCCATTCAGCGTGAGATCCTGGCGCGTAACGTCACCACCTTCGGTAACCGCACGGTGATGCTGCCCGGCGAGCAGGGGTTTAATAAAAACACCTACGTGATCCTCAATCCGTCCTACTTTATCTTTCCCGCCTGGCAGGATTTCGCCCGCCGCAGCCATCTGCAGGTGTGGAATCAGCTGATTAGCGACGGCCTGGCGCTGCTGGGTGACATGCACTTTGGCGACAGCAACCTGCCGCTGGACTGGGTGGTACTGAACGCCGACGGCAGCCTGGCCCCGGCTACCGCCTGGCCGCCGCGCTTCAGCTACGATGCGGTGCGCATTCCGCTCTATCTCGCCTGGTATGACCCTCAGAGCCTGCAGCTGGTGCCGTTCCAGCGCTTCTGGATGAACTTCTCACGCCTGCAAACCCCGGCGTGGATCGATGTGATGAGCAACAACAAGGCCACCTACAATATGGCCGGTGGGCTGCTGGCGGTGCGCGATCTGACGCTGAATGAAACCGGCTATCTCAACGATACGCTGGCGCCAACGGAAGATTACTACTCCTCCAGCCTGCATCTGCTGACCTGGCTGGCGTATAAAGCTCGCTAGGGAAACGGTGCGTTAAGGGCAGGCCGCATGGTACGGCCTGCCTCAGGTCACTCTGCGGTTTCCAGCTGGCGCAGTTCATCGGCGATCTGCGCATCGCCATACCAGACGCTCTGCAGCGCCACCAGCTCGGCATGGGGGCGGCGGAAGATAAATTTCAGCGCGATGCTCAGATCGCTGAAGCGGCAGGATGACAGGAACAGATAAATCTGGTCATCGGCGGTGGTCAGCAGATCGCCAAAGCGGCGTGGCTGGCACTGTGGCAGCACCTCTGCCAGGCTCATCCCGCTGACCGGCTGCAGCGCGACCAGCAGGCCTTTACCGTCAACAGGCAGCGCCGAGCTGTGCAGTAAGCCGTGTACCGCCCGGCAAAAAGCCGCCGTCGGCAATAACCCCTTCTCCTTCAGCGGCTGGATTGATTTTAACAGCACGTCGATCTGTGCCGGGACAAAACGGTTAAACATCTGCCCCTGCAGATCGTCCAGCACGGCAAGAAAACGGTTGTCCGGCGTATTGAACGGGATCACGGCGTTGACGCCACAGGCCAGCAGCAGACGTTCATCGCTGTAGCGCAGTGCGGTACGCGTCTCTCTGATCGCCATCTTCAGTGCGCTGCCGCGCTGGCAGCGCAGCGCATGAACGTGGCTGGCAAGCTCCACCACCTGGCTGTTGTGCTCAACGCTGAACACCACCGTGGCGGCGCTGAGGTGGCCAGCGGCGCGTGCCAGCTGGTGGTTATCTTCGAACAGCGTCCACTGGCTGCCACGCGGCAGAATATCGGCGACGGCATGCCTGCTGGCTAAAAACAGCAGGTCATCGTTGATCACCGGCGCCGCCTCCCTGTGCAGGGTGAATCCGTGGCTGTCGGTGGTCAGCGTAAAGGTCTTATCCTGCAGCTCCCCGCCCTGATAGCGCCACCAGCGGATCCGGTATTGCCAGTCATGTGGCTGCTTATCCAGCTGAGAGAGTCCATCAATGTGGCTGTGCAGCGTTTGCAGCCGGTCACGCAGGGGGGGACCTTCCGTTTCGCGGGTGATGATTAATAGGGTTGACTGTCGTGCTGATAACCAGTTTTTTACATTCTGCAGCCAGCGGGTTAACGCCCCGGGCGCTATTTTTTGCCACAGCGAAGCCGAATGATAAAATAAAAGAAATCGCGGGGCAGATGTCAGGCCGCGTGACAGCATATCGGTCAGCTGCTGCAGGGCATCAGGCGTTTCAGGCAAAGCAAAGAACGCCACATCCGCGCTGTTGACCAGCCCGTCCGGCAGCAGCAGCTCAGGCGGTTCGGCCACCGTACCGATCAGCGCCAGCATCGGCTGCGCGGCGACGATTTGCCGTACCAGCAGGCGTGCGTCCTCCTGACGATCCACCGTGACCCAGTAGCAGCCCGGCGATTGCATCAGTATTAATTCATTCTGAAGTTGACTCAGCCCTAAGGTAAATGAAATCGTCATAATCGTGTTCGCATCACGGATGTTCGGTTATGAGGTCTGACTGTCCTTAACAAGAATGAGATAAACTCTTATCAGTCCGCATACCTTACAACGTAAATGCCGCCACCGCGCGTGAATCTTTAAGAAAAGCCTTAAACCAATCCTCATCAGGCGTGCTAACGTAAGTCGTGAAATCGGCCCGGCCGGTGGGATATCCGCAGGCTGTCCCGCTACCTGCCCGCGTTTCAGGTATACTCTGGGCTGGTAGGCCCGAGGTGTTTGGGATCGGGTAGTCAGGGATTCGGAGAGCAGGTTTGCGCATCAGTCGATCATTAACGATTAAGCAGATGGCGACGGTGTCAGGCGTTGCGGTAGTCACCATCTGTATTTTTATCGTCATCCAGCTTTTCCACTTTGTGCAACAGCGCAGGATTGACTACGCCCAGCAGATGGAGAATGTCGCCCACACGGTGCGCCAGCCGCTGTCTCAGGCGGTGCTGAAGGCCGATATCCCGCAGGCGGAACGCATTCTTAACTCGCTGCGCCCGGCCGGGATCCTCGCCCGCGCCGAAGTGGTGCTGCCGAACGGCCTGCAGGCGCTACACACCGACTTCGAGCCGGAAAAACCGGTGCCGCGGTTCGTCGCCCGGTTGTTCGAGCTGCCGGTGCAGATTACCGTGCCGCTCTACTCGGTCGAACCCGCCAACCCGAAGCCGCTGGCGATGCTGGTGCTGCAGGCGGACTCCTGGCGCGTCTATCAGTTTATCCTCAGTGCCATGTCGACGATGGTCACCACCTTTCTGCTGCTGGCGCTGATCCTGTCGATCGCCATCAGCTGGTGCATCAACCGGCTGATGGTGCGGCCACTGCGTAAAATCGCCCATGAGCTGCGCGACCTGCCGGCACAGGCGCTGGCAGGCCATCAGCTGGAGCTGCCACGCTATCACCGCAACGATGAGCTCGGCCTGTTGATTCGCCACTACAACCGTAATCAACGCCAGCTGGCGGCGCTGTCGTCACCGCTGGCGGACAACTATGATATCGTCGGCCTGCTGGCCGCCGGGAGATTTGCCCTGTGGCTGCAGCCGCAGATCGATATGCGCAGCGGCGAGCTGGTCGGTGCAGAAGCGCTGCTGCGCCTGCAGCAGCCTGACGGCAGCTGGAGCCTGCCCGAAGACCTGATCGCCTGTGCCGAGCAGAACGGCGAGATCCGCCCGCTCGGGCGCTGGGTGCTGGAAGAGTCCTGCCGGCTGCTGACCGGCTGGCAGCAGGCGGGGATTACGCTGCCGCTGAGCGCCAACCTGTCGGTGATTCAGCTCAGGGACCCGCTGGTAATTGAGCATCTGCAGTCGCTGCTGCAGCGCTACCCGATCGCCCCCGGCAGCCTGATGCTGGAGATCACCGAAACCGCGCAGGTCGGCGAGCTGGGCCATGCGCTGCAGCTGCTGCGTCAGCTGCGTCAGAGCGGGCTGTCGGTGGCGCTGGATGACTTCGGTATGGGTTATGCCAACCTTGACCTGCTAAGCCAGTTCAAAACGCTGCCGGTGAGTAAAATCAAAATTGACCGCAGCTTTGTCGCCACCCTGCCGGCGGACGAGGTGATGGTGCGCATTATCGCGGCGATTGCCGGCATCATTGAGCTGGACGTGGTCGCCGAAGGCGTGGAAACGCCGCAGCAGCGTGATGCGCTGCTGGCGCTCGGCCTTACGGTTGGCCAGGGCTTCCTGTTTGCCGAGGCGCTGCCTCCGGCCGTTTTTGACCGCCGCTACTTTTCGCACTCCTCAGCAATCAGCGATAATTGAACCTTTTGGGTAAAATTATCTGCTGACGTGATTCAGTTCATAAAATCAGTACAACGCTGGCCGATCTGGTCGACCACGGGTATTAATCCTGTTAACCGGGTGTTATTTTCGCGCTGTTCCAACACAAAATTATAAATAATTATTCGCCGAACGGGTGCGGCCGCCAGCGTGCACGCCGCTCCGCTCCGGCAGAATATGCGCAACCACCACGTCGTAAACCGGATACTCAATGAAAACATCCCTGTTCAAAAGTCTGTACTTCCAGGTGCTCACCGCGATCGCCGTCGGGGTGCTGCTCGGCCACTTTTACCCCGAGTTAGGTGCCCAGATGAAACCGCTGGGCGATGCCTTCGTCAAACTGATTAAAATGATTATTGCCCCGGTAATCTTCTGTACCGTGGTCACCGGCATTGCCGGCATGGAGAGCATGAAGGCGGTTGGCCGCACCGGTGCGGTGGCGCTGCTCTACTTCGAAGTGGTCAGTACCATTGCGCTGATTATCGGGCTGGTGGTGGTGAACCTGCTGCAGCCGGGGGCGGGCATGAACGTTGACCCGTCGACGCTGGATGCCAAAGCGGTGGCGGTCTACGCCCAGCAGGCCGAGCAGCAGGGGATCGTCGCCTTCCTGCTGGACGTGATCCCGGGCAGCGTGATCGGCGCCTTTGCCAGCGGTAATATCCTGCAGGTGCTGCTGTTTGCGGTGCTGTTCGGCTTTGCGCTACACCGACTCGGCGATAAAGGCACGCTGGTGTTCAACTTTATCGACAGCTTCGCCAAAGTGATCTTCGGCATCATCAATATGATTATGCGCCTGGCACCGATCGGGGCGTTCGGTGCGATGGCCTTCACCATCGGCAAGTACGGCGTCGGTTCGCTGGTGCAGCTCGGCCAGCTGATTATCTGCTTCTATATCACCTGCGTGCTGTTTGTAGTGCTGGTGCTGGGGCTGATCGCCCGGCTGGCCGGCTTCAATATCTTCAAGTTTATCGCTTACATCAAAGAAGAGCTGCTGATCGTGCTGGGGACCTCCTCCTCCGAGTCCGCGCTGCCGCGCATGCTGGATAAGATGGAGAAGCTTGGCTGCAAGAAATCGGTGGTGGGTCTGGTCATCCCGACCGGTTACTCGTTTAACCTCGACGGCACGTCCATCTATCTGACGATGGCCGCGGTGTTTATCGCCCAGGCGACCAACAGCCATATGGACATCTGGCATCAGATAACCCTGCTGGTGGTGCTGCTGCTGTCGTCGAAAGGGGCGGCCGGCGTTACCGGCAGCGGCTTTATCGTGCTGGCGGCTACGCTCTCCGCGGTCGGCCATCTGCCGGTGGCCGGGCTGGCGCTGATCCTCGGCATTGACCGCTTTATGTCAGAGGCGCGTGCGCTGACCAACCTGATTGGTAACGGGGTGGCGACCGTGGTGGTGGCAAAATGGGTTGGCCATCTCGACGAAGATCAACTGCAGGCCACGCTGAAAGGTGACAAAACGGCGGAAAAAGCGCTGTGAAATCGTAAATTACGCTGTTAATTCATCAAAATAGCCGACAAATGCCCGCCGCGACTTGCCCTCGCGGCGGGCATTTGCATAATAACCCCAGGTTTTTTTATGATTTTTTATTCCGCTGTGTGACATCCTCGCCAATGCGTGGTCTAAAAAGCTGTTTGCTGAACACCACCGGGCAAAAGGCATCAGCCGCCGGATGACATCAGGTACAGCAGGAAGCATATCGCCAGTGATTTTTTTTTGGTTTGTGATTGAGTAGGGGTTCACATGCAGGGCACCAGAATGCGTCTTTGGATAGGTGGGACAGTGCTGGCGCTGGCAGGCGGCGCGGCACAGGCGGAGACACTCCAGCCCGATCCCGCCTGGCAGCAGGGAAAACTGGAAAACGGTTTTAGCTGGCAGCTGTTAACCACGCCACAGCGCCCGAGCGACCGCGTCGAGGTTCGGCTGATCGTTAACACCGGATCGCTGGTAGAGAGCGCTCAGCAGGCGGGTTACAGCCATCTGCTGCCGCGCCTGGCGCTGGTGCATAACGCCACCCTCGACCCGGCCCAACAGCGCTCGCTGTGGCAGCAGGCCATCGACCCGCAGCATCCGCTGCCGCCTGCCGTGACTTCTTATGACTACACCCAGTACAACCTCAGCCTGCCCAACAACCGTCCGGAAATGGTGAAAGAAGCCCTCAGCTGGCTGGCCGCCACCGTGGGCAAAATGACCATTAACGAGCAGGTGGTCAACACCGCGCTCAACGCGGACGACCCGATTGCTACCTGGCCGGCCAACCCGCAGGACGTCTGGTGGCGCTATCGCCTGAAAGGCTCGGCCCTGCTGGGCCATGAACCGGCCGCGGCGGTCAAAACCCCGGTTGATATGGCGCAGCTCACCGCCTTCTACAGGCAGTGGTACACGCCGGATGCGATGACGCTGATCGTGGTCGGCAACGTCGACAGCCGCAGCCTGGCCGAGCAGATTACCAAAACCTTCTCGCCGCTGTCCGGCAAACGCGATCAGCCGTCGGCGCTGCCGACGCTCTCTCCGCTGCCGACCCAGCCGGTCAACCTGGTGAATAACGCCATCGGCCAGGATCGCCTGTCGCTGGTATGGGATAACCCGTGGCCGCCGATCCGCGAATCACAAAACCTGCTGCGTTACTGGCAGAGTGACCTGGCAAGGGAAGCGCTGTTCTGGCACGTACAGCGTACCCTGGGTGAGAATAAGACCCAGGGCGTGCAGGTTGGTTTCGACTGCCGGGTGCTCTACCAGCGCGCGCAGTGCGCCATTAATGTGGACGCCGACAACGCGGCGCTGGTCAGCGCCACCGACCTGCTGGCAAAAGAGATGGCCAGCGTGCGTGACAAAGGGCTGAGCCAGGCGGAGTTCGATCAGCTGATGGCACAGAAAACTAACGAGCTGAACAAGCTGTTTGCCACCTATGCCCGCACCGATACGGACGTGCTGATGAGCCAGCGCCTGCGTTCGCAGCAGAATGCGGTGGTGGATATCGCTCCGGAACAGTATCAGAAGCTGCGCCAGGCGTTCCTCGCCGGCCTGACGCTTCCGATGCTTAATCAGGAGCTGCGCCAGCAGCTAAGCCAGGATATGACCATGGTGCTGATGCAGCCACCGGGCGAGCCGGAAACCAACGTCAGGCTGCTGCAGCAGAACTGGCAGAAAGTGATGGCCCCGGTCGCTGACGCAGCCCCGGCGGCGGCGGCTGACGACGGCCACGCCACCGCACCCGCCGAGAGCAGCGCCGCGCAGTAAGTCAACGCTCACTCGCGTGAGCCGTAGCAGGTGGCCGTTCAGGCCACCTGCATCCTGACCGCCGGTCTGCGCAGGTCTGCAGCACCATCGCCCGCCCGCGCATCTCCGGCGACCGGTCCCACCCGTCCGGAGAGTCCACCATGAACCCGCTTATCCGCCTGATACGTCGACTGCTGCTGCTGGCCGGCCTGCTGTTCAGCCTGGCCTGCCAGGCTGAGTCGTTCGCGTTTCTTAACGCTGCCGACCTGGCGCTCAACCGTCAGCGGCTGGCGCAGCACAACGCCCCCGGGCTGACGCTGACCGCCTGGCAGCAGCTGCAGCACGAGGCGGATAAGGCGCTGAAACAGCCGTTGCTGAGCGTGACGGATAAGCGACTGACCCCTCCGGGCGGGACAAAACATGACTACCTCAGCCTGGGCGCCTACTGGTGGCCGGATCCGGAAAAAGCGGACGGCCTCCCCTGGCGGCAGCGTGACGGGCAGGTGAACCCGGCCAGCAAAAACGACGACAGCGACGGCGTGCGGCTGGCCACCTTTACCTCACGTGTGCAGGTACTCACTCTCGCCTGGTACTTCTCCGGCGATGCCCGCTACGCCACCCGCGCCATCGAACTGATCCGCCACTGGTTTATTGACCCGGCCAGCCGCATGAACCCCAATCTGAACTTTGCCCAGGGGGTGCCCGGCATCGCCGCGGGCCGCCACACCGGCGTGCTCGACGGCCGCTACTTTGCCACCCGGCTGGTCGACGCGCTGGTGATGCTGCGCCAGGCCCCCGGCTGGCAGGCGGCCGATGAACGGCAGATGCGGCGCTGGCTGAGCGACTACCTCGACTGGCTGTTAACCAGCAAACGGGCGCTGGGCGAAGCCGCGGCGAAAAACAATCACGGCAGCTGGTACAGTACCCAGGTGGCGGGCATCGCCTGGTACCTGCAGCGGCCTGAGATCGTACGTGAAATGGTCAGCCAGGCGCGGCAGCGCCTTAACGGTCAGCTTGCCGCCGACGGCAGCCAGCCGCTGGAGCTGGCGCGTACCCGCTCTTTCCACTACAGCTGGTTCAATTTACAGGCGCTGACCGCGCTGGCCGGGCTGGCTGCGCGCAGCGGTAACGGTGACCTGTGGCAGAGCAGCCCGCCGGGGCCGCCGGGGCTGCTGAGCGCACTGGATTTTATCGCTCCCTGGAGTGACGCCGGCCGGCCGTGGCCGTACAAAAACCGCGACCGTATCGCGGTACGCCTGATTCCGCTGCTGGCACAGGCCGCTGACGCGACGGGCGGCGATCGCTACCGCCGTGAGATCGAACAGGCGGACTGGACGCTGCCGCCGGCCGGGGCCGCCCGCGGAGCCACACAGGCCGCTCTGCGCGAAACCTGGCTGCTGTCGGTGCCGCGCTTTGCCCGCGCTCAGCCGCGGCCAAATGATGATAAAACGCCCTAAAAGGCGTCTGTTACAGCGATTGAATCGCGCAGGGGTTGTTACCATCGAGGGGTATATGTGATCACAGTGTGCATAAAGTTCCGCAGTGCAGTGCCGATACTTGCCACACGGGATGCCAACGAAGGCGGACTCAACCCTAAGGATCTTAACCATGGTGCTGGATCAACTCAGCCACCGGCTTCCGTCCTCAATTGCCGTTCAACAGCAGCTTCAGGAGCGTGCTTACTGGCATCAGTGCCAGCGCGCCTACAACTTCCAGCCGATCTACCGTATTGACGGTAGCCTGATGGCGATAGAGCTGCTGACGGCGGTGTTTCACCCCACCGCCCCGAACCAACGAGTATCGCCGGAGCTTTACTTTGCAACGCTTGAGATCCCTCAACGCCTGCTGATTGTCGCCGAGCAGCTTGAACTGCTGCTCCAATGGGAAAAAGTCTTTATCGCCAGCAATACGGTGGCTTCGCTCAATATTGACGGGCCGACGCTGCTGGCGATTCAGCATGACCGGAAAGTGCGCCAGCTGATTGCCCGCTGCCCGTGGGTGCGCTTCGAGCTGGTGGAACACCACGTGCTGCCGCAGGAAGTGATCGTCGCACAGATGCCGGAGCTGGGGCCGCTGTGGCTGGATGACTTTGGTTCGGGGATGGCTAACTTCTCGGCCCTGACCGAACTGAAATATGACTACATCAAGCTGGCGCGCGAGCTGTTTATTATGCTGCGTGAGAGCGATGAAGGGCGCAGCCTGTTCAACATGCTGCTGGCGCTGATCAACCGCTACTGCAAAGGGGTGATCGTCGAAGGGGTGGAAACCGCGGAGGAGTGGGAAGCCGTGCGTAACTCGCCCGCCTATGCCGCACAGGGCTATTTCTTTGCCCGGCCGGCCCCTTTTGCGCAGCTGGAGACGCTGCCGCTGACCTTCATTAAATAGCCGTTACGCCCTTTTCGACTATCTTTACATAAGCGTTGAGCCAGTGTGAGGAACAGGAATGTCTCGTAGCGGCAGGGTAGTGAGTTGGGTAGCGGCCATTCTGGTGCTGCTGGTAGCGGTCATCGTGGTGGTGATTGCCACCTTTGACTGGAACCGGCTGAAACCGACCATCAACCGCAAGGTTTCCGCCGAGCTGAACCGTCCGTTTGCCATTCGTGGCGATCTGGACGTCAGCTGGCAGCGTAACCGCAGCGAACCGGGCTGGCGGCGCTGGGTGCCGTGGCCGCAGGTTCATGCCCAGGATATTATGCTGGGCAACCCGCCGGAAATTGCCGACGTCACCATGGCGCACCTGGCACGGGTGGACGCCACGCTGTCGCCGCTGGCGCTGCTGGGCAAACAGGTTTATCTGCCGTGGATCAAACTGCAACAGCCGCAGGCGAAGCTGGTTCAGACCGCCGACGGTAAAAATAACTGGTCCTTTACCCTCGCCGGTAGCGACGATAAAGACGCCGCTAAAACCCCTTCCGCCTGGTCCTTCCGCCTCGACACTATCGTCTTTGACGAAGGCACCCTCGGCTATCGCGACGCGATCAATAAAGCCAACGTGCAGGTCACCGTTAACCCGCTGGGCAAACCGGTGCCTTACGCGCAGCTGGCGGGTGGTAAGGACGATGAGAAGGGCGCGGCGGACTTTGTCTTCGGCTGGAAGGCCAGCGGCACTTATAAAAACGAGCGGCTGAGCGGTGACGGCAAAATCGGCGGCATGCTGTCGCTGCGCAGCCAGACCACGCCGTTCCCGATTCAGGCCTACCTGCGCAGCGGCACCACCCGCGTGCGGCTTAGCGGCACGGTGCAGGACCCGCTCAACCTCGGCGGCATCGACCTGCGTCTGCGCTTCTCCGGCGATACCCTGGCCAACCTCTATGGCCTGACCGGCGTGCTGCTGCCGGATACCCCGCCGTATGAAACCGATGGCCAGCTCAGCGCCCGCTTCCGCGACAAGGGCGGGCCGGTATTCCGCTATCAGAACTTCAACGGCCACATTGGCGACAGCGACATTCACGGCTCGCTGACCTACAGCCAGATCAAACCACGACCCAAGCTGGAAGGGTCGCTGGAGTCGAAGCAGCTGCGGATGGCCGACCTTGGCCCGCTGATCGGCGTGAATTCCGGTAAGGGCAGTGACAAAACCGAACGGGCGAAGGCGAAGCGCGGCGATGCCTCCGGCCAGCCGGCCGATCGCGTACTGCCGCATGATAAGTTCGACACCAAAAACTGGGACGTGATGGACGCCGACGTGCGCTTCAGCGGCAAGCGCATTGAGCACAGCACCTCGCTGCCGATCAGCGATCTCTCCACCCATCTGACGCTGAAAAACGGCGATCTGCGCCTCGATCCGCTGCGCTTCGGCATGGCAGGCGGCAGCATCAATTCCACCATCCACCTTGCGGGGGATAAGTCACCGATGCAGGGGCGCGCGGATATTCACGCCCGCGGGCTGAAGCTGCGCCAGCTGATGCCGGACGTGCAGGCGATGCAGAACGCGCTCGGGCAGATGAACGGCGACGCGACGCTGAGCGGGCGCGGTAACTCGGTGGCCGACCTGCTGGCGACCAGCAACGGCGACCTGAAGCTGCTGATGAATGACGGCGTGATCAGCCGCAGCCTGATGGAGATCGTCGGCCTGAACGTCGGCAACTACGTGGTCGGCAAGCTGTTTGGCGACGATGAGGTTAAGATCAACTGTGCGGCGGCCAGCCTGCAGGTGAATAACGGGCTGGCCGCCACCCGGCTGTTTGTCTTTGATACCGAGAACGCCATCATCAACATCGCCGGTACCGCCAACTTTGCTAACGAACGGCTGGATCTGAACATCAACCCGGACAGCAAAGGCATCCGCATTATTACCCTGCGCTCGCCGCTCTACGTGCGCGGCACCTTTAAAAATCCGGACGCCGGGGTGAAAGCCGGGCCGCTGATCGCCCGCGGTGCCGCCGCCGTGGCGCTCGGTGCGGTAGTGGCGCCGGCCGCCGCGCTGCTGGCGCTGATCTCCCCCAGCGATAACGACGACAACCAGTGCACGCGGGTACTGCAGCAGATGAAAAGCGGGAAGTAGCGGGCGGGCAGAGCGGTCTTCTGGCTGGCCGCTCTGCCCTTATAAGGCGAAGATAAAGTGCTCGCCATCCGCCAGCCTGACATCCACCTTCACCTCACCGCCCAGCGCTTCCACGTAGCGTTTCAGGGTGATCAGCTTGAGATCCTGCCCGCGTTTTTCCATCGCCGCCACGGTCGGCTGGCTGATGCCCATCTGCTGCGCCAGATCGCGCTGGGTCAGATTAAGCCGTTCACGCAGCTGGTAAAGGTGGTACTCAAGTTCCAGCTGGCGGGTCAGGTCGTTGATTTCCTGGCGGTCTTCATCAGGAAGCTGCGCCAGTATTTCATTCAGTGTTCTGCCCATCTTGTTGGCCTTCCATAGAGTTTAAATGCAGTTGAAATTGTGCATCGGCGATGCGAACCATCCGGCTGTAAAAGCGCTTTTCATCACCTTTTTTGCACCCCGCGGTAAGGATGACTGCACGGCGTAGCGGATCGAATGCAAAAAATGCGCGCCACGGCACGCCGCTAACCTGTATTCGCAGTTCTTTCATATTGATAAATGCGGAGCCTTTAACGCTATCGACCAGCGGCCTGCCGAGTACCGGGCCACTTTTCTGTAACAGGCTGAGGGTAGCCAGCGTCTTATTACGTATGGCGACATCCTGTTTCCACAGCCATTGCTCAAACAGTTCGGTGGTCAGCACCGTCCACATGGTTATGCTCCCTGATAGAGTGTAATCTATATTTGAGCATAAACTGAACGGTTTTTTTGTCGATGGCGACGATTTCAGGCAGGAATGTGGCGCTGAAAAAAAGTATGCAAGGAAGGGGGAGTGACAAAAAAATGCGGGCGGCCACGCGGTGGGCCGCCCGGGAGGTTAGTCAAACAGCGACTGGTTACGGGTCTCTTTACACAGGATCAGCGCAATCAGCGTCAGGCAGGCCATCGCGGCCAGGTAGAGGCCGACGTAGAACAGCCCGTAAGTGTGTGCCAGCCAGGTGGCAATGTAAGGTGCTACGGATGCCCCGAGAATCGACGACAGGTTATAGGAGAACGATGCCCCGGTATAACGCACCTCGGTCGGGAACAGCTCCGGCAGCAGCGCGCCCATCGGACCGAAGGTCAGCCCCATAATGCTCAGGCCACAGACCAGGAAGGCCATAATCAGCGTCTGGTTGCCGGAACCGAGCAGTGACGGGAACAGCAGCGAGAAGCCAATAATCAGCAGGGTAATGACGATCATCGTCCTGCGGCGGCCAAAGCGGTCGGCCAGCAGCCCGGCAATCGGCACCATCACCCCAAAGCCGATCACCGCCAGCATCAGCATCCACAGGAAGCTGTTACGCGGAATGCCCAGCCCGTTTGGCGCCGGCGTGGTGCCGTAGGTCATCGAGTAGACGGTCATAATGTAGAACAGCGTGTAGGTCGCCAGCATGATAAAGGTGCCGATGATGGTGGTACCCAGATGCTTGCTCAGCAGCGTACCGATCGGCACCTTAACCTGCTTCTTCTCCTTCTGCACTTTGGCAAACACCGGCGACTCGTGCAGCGACACGCGCACGTAGAGGCCGATCAGCACCAGCACCGCAGAGAGCACAAACGGCACGCGCCAGCCCCAGCTCATAAACTGCTCGTCGGTCAGTATCGCGGAGAGCAGCAGGAAGGTGCCGTTGGCAAAGAAGAAGCCGATCGGCGCGCCCAGCTGCGGGAAGGAGCCGTACAGCGCACGTTTCTTCGCCGGGGCATTTTCAGTGGCCAGCAGCGCCGCGCCGCCCCACTCACCGCCGAGGCCGAGGCCCTGACCAAAGCGCGCCAGCGCCAGCAGCAGCGGCGCAAACACGCCGATGGTCTCGTAGGTCGGCAGCAGGCCGATCGCCACCGTTGAGATGCCCATGGTCAGCAGCGAAGCGACCAGCGTCACCTTACGCCCGGCGCGGTCGCCGAAGTGACCAAACAGCGCGGAGCCGATCGGGCGGGCAACGAAGGCGATGGCAAAGGTGGCCAGCGACTGTAGCGTGGCGACGGTGGCATCCCCCTGCGGGAAGAAGATATGCGGGAAGACGATCACCGCCGCCGTGGCATAAATATAGAAGTCGAAAAATTCGATAGCGGTTCCGACCAGCGAAGCGACCACCACTTTACCGCGTGAGTTTACGGGCGTGGCGTCGGGTTCGGCGTCGATGGAGGGTGCGATGGTGGCTGGCATAATGGATTCTTATATTTTATTCAGTGAACCCAAAATACTACCCACAGCCTTACGCCCATTCAATGGGGGTAAAAGCCGCACGGGGCCGGGTGACGGTGCGAAAAGAGGATAATGTTCGATACGCGATATTTGCAGGAATATGGCAGGGCTAAAGCGACATTTTTTGGCGTGATTCACTGCAAAACGGCCAAATAAAAGTTTACAGTCAGCGATAAATGCTGACAATTGCTGATTTTTTCAGCGCTAATCGCGATTTTAAGCTGCTTTTACGGCGGCTGCCCTCCATTTACGCGGCGGCGGCGGCCGAGGAACGGGTGGTTTTTCTGACCAGCGCAGTGGGTGGCAACCTCGGCGGGAGGATCGGAGAATTCGTAGTTCGTTGAGTAAAGGTTGATGAAGGTAACCATCACGGCGGTTTACAACACCCTCGTCGCAGGCTTAGAATTTCGCCACTTTCTTTTATGGAGCACACAATTGGACAGTCACCCTGTAACCGACATGTTTTAACGGCAGGCCTGCATCCGTTGTGCGCCTGCCGTCACCCGGCGGGCGTTGTTTCACCTCCTAATCCGAGCTGTCTCATCCCCCCTTTTGCTGCCCCCGCGCCGCGCTAACGCCGCTGGCGTGCGGGCGTTGTTAACCCGTTTATCGCAAGGACCTGTCGATGAAAGAACCTCCGTCACGAGAGAGGCCGGGCGCGCATACCGGAAGGAGACCGATGCCGTAATTCTGCGTTCCGTTCCGCCTGCCCGCTCCGCCTCCCCCCTGAATATGCTGAAAAATCCTCGTCTGCAGGAGCCCATTCCTGCGCGTAAAAAAACATCTGATTCAAGGAGCTGGCTAATGAAAATGCATAAAGCCAACCTAAAAATGGCCCAGGACCTGGCGATCGTCAGCGCGGCCAGTGCAAGCCCCGAGCGCACTCTGGCGTCTCTCAACAGCCAGCGCGAGGGCCTGACCGGGCGGCAGGCCGCCGAACGGCTGCAGCAGTATGGTCCTAACCAGGTCGCGCGCGATCGCGCACCGGCGGCGGCGATCCAGCTGCTGCAGGCCTTCAATAATCCGTTTATCTGGGTGCTGATGGCGCTGGCGGCGATCGGCTTCTTTACCGACTACCTGCTGCCGCTGCACCAGGGAGAGCCGACCTCGCTGACCGGGGTGACCATCCTGCTGGTGATGGTCGGCCTCAGCGGGCTGCTGCGCTTCGGCCAGGAGTACCGCACCAGTAAGGCGGCAGACGCGCTGAAGTCGCTGGTGCGGACCACCGCCACCGTGCTGCGCCGCCACGATGAAACCGGCGAATCTCAGGCGGTTGAAGTGCCTTTGCAGGACGTGGTGCCCGGCGATATCGTGCAGTTTTCAGCGGGCGACCTGATCCCGGCAGACGTGCGGCTGCTCAGCACCCGCGCGCTGTTTGTCAGCCAGGCGGCGCTGAGCGGCGAGGCGCTGCCGCTGGAAAAATATGACACCGACAGCCACCCGCAGGGGCTGCATGCGGCCAGCGAACTGGACGAGCAGGCGCTGCTCAGCCTGCCCGGTATCTGCCTGATGGGCACGGTGGTGGCCAGCGGCAGCGCTACGGCGGTAGTGGTGGCCACCGGCAGCGACACCTGGTTTGGTCAGCTGGCCAGCTCGCTGCTCGGTGCGCGCCCGCAGACGGCGTTTGACCGCGGCGTGAACAGCGTCAGCTGGCTGCTGATCCGCTTTATGCTGGTGATGGTGCCGGTGGTGCTGCTGATTAATGGCTTCAGCAACGGCGACTGGCGCGATGCGCTGCTGTTCGCGCTGGCGGTGGCGGTCGGGCTGACGCCGGAAATGCTGCCGATGATCGTCAGCTCCAACCTGGCGAAGGGGGCGATCGCGCTGGCAAAACGCAAAGTGGTGGTGAAACGGCTGAATGCGATCCAGAACTTTGGCGCGATGGACGTGCTGTGCAGCGATAAAACCGGCACCCTGACCGAGGATAACATTAGCCTCGACCGGCACCTGAACCTGCACGGCCAGACCGATGCGCGGGTGCTGCAGCTGGCGTGGCTGAACAGCCGTCATCAGAACGGGGTGAAAAACCTGATGGACCGGGCGATCCTCGCGCACGGCCAGGGCAACCCGGCGCTGGCCTCCCTGTGGCGCTGGCGAAAAATCGACGAACTGCCGTTTGATTTTGAGCGCCGTCGCCTGTCGGTGCTGGTGGCCGAAGGGCAGCAGCAGCAGCTGATTTGCAAAGGCGCGGTGGAGGAGATGCTGGCGGTGGCCGCTTACTGGCAGGATGGTGATGTCGTGCGGCCGCTGGATGCGGCGGCGCGGCAACGCATCCGCCTGCTGGCCGAGCGCTACCAGCAGCAGGGCTTCCGCGTGCTGCTGGTCGCCAGCCGTTCGCTGGCAGAACCGGCGCGGCCGCTGACCCTTGATGACGAGCGCGATCTGGTACTCGGCGGGCTGCTGACCTTCCTCGACCCGCCGAAAGAGAGCGCCGCCGCCGCGCTGGCCGCGCTGCGGGAAAATGGCGTAACGGTGAAAATCCTCACCGGCGACAACCTGACCATCAGCCGAAAAATCTGCCGGGACGTCGGGCTGGATCCGGGCGATCCGCTGTGCGGCAGCGAGATCGCTACCCTGAGCGACGCGCGGCTGGCGCTGCGGGTGGCCGACACCACGCTGTTCTGCCGCCTCAGCCCGCAGCAGAAAACCCGCGTGGTGCAGGCGCTGCAGAACAATGGTCACACCGTCGGCTTTCTCGGTGACGGCATTAACGATGCGCCGGCGCTGCGCGCGGCGGATGTTGGCATCTCGGTCGATAGCGCCAGCGATATCGCTAAAGAGTCCGCCGATATCATCCTGCTGGAGAAGAGCCTGCTGGTGCTGGAGCAGGGGGCGATCGTCGGTCGGCAGACCTTTGGCAATATCATCAAGTACCTGAACATGACCGCCAGCTCCAACTTTGGCAACGTGTTCTCGGTGCTGGTGGCCAGCGCTTTTCTGCCGTTCCTGCCGATGCTGGCGGTACAGCTGCTGCTGCAGAACCTGCTGTACGATCTGTCGCAGCTGGCGCTGCCGTGGGACAAGATGGACCGCGAATTTCTGCGTCAGCCGCGCAAGTGGGATGCGAAAAACATCGGTCGCTTTATGCTGTGGATGGGGCCGACCTCGTCGGTGTTTGATATCACCACCTTCTGGCTGATGTGGCACGTGTTTGCCGCCAACAGCGTCGAGGCGCAGGCGCTGTTCCACTCCGGCTGGTTTGTCGAGGGGCTGCTGTCGCAAACGCTGGTGGTGCATATGCTACGCACCGGGAAAATTCCGTTTATCCGCAGCCGCGCCGCGCTGCCGGTAATGCTGATGACCGGGCTGGTGATGGTGGTGGGCGTGCTGATACCGTTCACCCCGCTGGGCAGCGCCTTCGGGCTGGTGCCGCTGCCGCTGAGCTACTTCCCGTGGCTGCTGGCGACGCTGCTGGGCTACTGCCTGCTCACTCAGGGGGTGAAAACCCTCTATATGCGCCGTTTTGGCCAGTGGTTCTGATCCAGTGAGAACGCGCCGCGACAGGGAGCGTTGCGGCCGACCGCTGGCGCGGGGTGCCGCAGGGCTATGGCCGAATAAAGCGCAGGTAAATAAAGCGGATAACGTAGTACTCCACCGCGCCCAGCACTAAAAACCACAGGCAGAACACCAGCGTATAGAGCTGGCCGATATCCTCCAGATGGAAGGTGTCGACCAGCCTGCGGGCCAGCGCCAGGCCAAAGCTGGGCGCGGGCAGCAGCAGCGCGGAGAGAAAGCCGAGCAGCAGCGTGGCCATCGGCATCAGAAAGGTTAAAAACGGACTTTTCATCATTATTCCATCGGGTGGGGCGCGCTGGCCCCGTGCAGTTGGCGCTATTTTCGGTGAAAGCTCAGTCGGGTTCAATCATTAAACCGCCAGCGCCGCGGGCAGCTGCTCACGCATCCAGCTGATAAAACTGCGGCGCTTCTCTGACGGACTGAGATCCTGCCGCCACAGCAGATGGATCGGCCGGCTGCTCTGTCGCCACGGCTGTAGCAGCTCCACCAGCCGCCCGGCGGCGATATCCTCCGCCAGCAGAATACGCGGCTGCAGGATCAGCCCGGCTCCGGCCAGCGCCGCCTGGCGCAGCGCCTGGCCGTCGTTGCAGACAAAGCTGCCGTCGGTCGGCCACGGAATACCGGCAAACTGCCAGGCGTTGCTTTTGTTCCACGCCATATTGCACAGGCAGCGGTGCTGGTACAGATCCTGCGGCGTCTGCGGGGTACCGTGCTGCGCCAGATAGTCCGGCGTGGCACACACCACCATCTGATAGTCGCCCAGATGCTGGGCGACCAGCCCGTCGCCGGCGTTCAGCCTGCCGACGCGCAGGGCAAAATCAAAGCCTTCGCCGACCAGGTCGACAAACTCATCGCTGAGATCCAGCTCAATCTTCACCTGCGGATAGCGCCGCTGGTAAGCGGCCACTACCCCGGCCACCGCGCTGGCCCCGAGGTTGAGCGGGGCGCTGATGCGCAGCAGGCCGGACGGAGTGCCCTTCATCTGCTCCACGCTCTCTTCCGCCTGCCGCAGCTGTAACAGCGCGGCTTTGCACTGCCGGTAGTAGCGCTCGCCGGCCTCGGTCAGGCTCTGGCGGCGGGTGTTGCGCTGCAGCAGGCGCGCATCCAGCGCCTGTTCCAGCTGGCGGACGTGCTTGCCGACCATCACCGCGGTGATGTCCAGCCGGCGGGCGGCCTCGCTAAAGTTGCCGCTCTCCACCGCGCAGATAAAAGCCTCGATACTGCGTAATTTATCCATGATTACAAACCCAGAGTTTGGAGTTCCCGAAAGTATCGCGCATTTTTCCGCCGGACGCACTGCGCCACAATGGTGGCCTTAACGCGTAACGGAGAACAGAGATGAAAATTTTAGTGACTGGCGCCACCGGCACCGTGGGGCAGGGCATCGTTAACGAACTGGGCCGCGACCATCAGGTGATTACCGTCGGCCACACCCGTGGCGACTACCAGGTGGATCTGACCTGCGAAGAGAGCGTGCGCGACCTGTTTGCGCAAACTGGCAGGGTGGATGCGGTGATCTCCGCCACCGGCGGCGTGCATTTTGGTCCGCTGGCGGAGATGAGCAGCGAGCAGTTCAACCGTGGGCTGCAGGATAAGCTGCTGGGCCAGGTGCGGCTGGTGCTGATCGGCAGGGAGTTCGTCAATCCGGGCGGCTCCTTCACCCTGACCAGCGGCATTCTGGCGCAGCAGCCGATCCGCACCGGGGTTAACGCCACCGCGGTTAACGCGGCGATTGAGGGGTTTGTGCTGGCGGCGGCCAACGAACTGCCCGGCCTGCGTATTAACGCGGTCAGCCCGACGGTGCTCACCGAAGCACTGGCGAGCTACGGTCCGTTCTTCCCCGGCTTTGAAAGCGCCCCGGCCAGCCGGGTGGCGCTGGCCTATCGCCGCAGCGTGGACGGCGTGGAGACCGGCCGCGTCTACCGCGTCTGGTAACTGCAACAGCGCCCACAGGCGGCGTGCCTGACGCCGGGCTGTGTAAATTCTGCGGGCAAAACGGGTCGTAATTTGCCGATTTTTTCCCCACCCCCTGCGGGGTTATAAAACCCCACACTCTGTGTAACGCGGTAATTCTTTTAGAGTTTCCGCGTTCTTTTTTGCAGCAAAAATAGCATCTGTTAAAAAGTATAGCCAAGGCTATACTCAAATCCATGATTTTACTGTCTTTTTTTCCTCAGGCTTGCATGCTAGGATGCGCTTCAATTGAGCTGGCCTGTGGTTATTTTTACAACATAAGCCCTTTTTTAACGCTTCAGACGGTCCGTGCCGCTTCAGACCGGGATAAAACCAATGAACCTCTACGCAACCCTGATTCTGGCTTTTGCTATGTCGATGGACGCCTTCGCGGCGGCGCTCGGCAAAGGTGCCAGCCTGCATCGTCCGGGCCTGAAAGAAGCCCTGCGTACCGGTCTGATCTTCGGCGTGATTGAGGCGCTGACCCCGCTGATTGGCTGGGCGATCGGCCTGGCGGCCAGCCAGTACGTGATGGCGTGGGACCACTGGGTGGCGTTTGGCCTGCTGTTGATCCTCGGCGGGCGGATGGTGATGGAAGGGATGCGTAAAAAAGCCTGCGAGCCGGAACACGCACCGACCCGCCACGGCTTCTGGCTGCTGGTGTGCACCGCGATTGCCACCAGCCTCGACGCGATGGCGGTCGGCGTTGGCCTCGCCTTCCTGCAGGTGAATATCGTCACCACCGCGCTGGCAATTGGCGCGTCAACGATGATTATGGCGACCGCGGGCATTCTGCTGGGGCGCTTTATCGGCCCGGTGCTCGGCAAATGGGCGGAGATCTTCGGTGGCGTGGTGCTGATCGGCATCGGCACCAGCATCCTGATTGAACATCTGGGCGCGGCGGCATAAGCTCTGCCGGACGATCCGCGCGATCCACTCCTTTCGCCGACGATCCTCGTTCCCTGTTCCTGCAAAACCACACCGGCTTACCCATCGCTCTTCAGCCTGTTCCCGCCATTTCGCAGGACGATAAATCTGCATCAAGAGGATGTCGTTTTGGATTCGTTTACTATTCGGTTAGCATAATTAGGGCGAATAGTGTGATCTGCTTCAAACAAATTGCCTGAAAAACGTCCTGCATGTATAATTTTTTGGCGTTTTTCCACCTTACTGGCAATAGGCAATCATGAAAAATTTCTTCAGGTGCGTGTTTCAGGCTTATGTAGACACCTATAAACACGTGCCGCCAGGTGCCGTTCGTTAAGCACCAGCAGATACACCCTCGATAACCACGGCCAGGGATCGGACCGATGGTTATCACCTCTTCAGCTTGTGCCGGTTTATTTATCCTTTATGACCGGCGGAAGCCTTGCTTCCCGGTATTCCTTCACCACGGCCCGACGGTGGCATTCTGTGCTAAAAAAATCTTGCGATTTTTTCCGTTGTGCGCGAAGTTAACCTGATGCAAACGACTCAGCTGTTCCTCACCACCGTAACCACCACCACCGCTTTCGGCGGCGTGTGGCGAGTTTGCGTGCCTGAGTAGTTAGCAAACTTCCCCCTCGTCCCGCCGGCTACCGACGGGGCGCAGTGTGTCTCCGTGGTAACCGGTTAACGGTAATTAAAGGAGTCACACATGTCCGATCGTTCCGCGCTGTTGGTGATTGATATGCAGGCTGGCCTGCTGCACGGCCCGCAACTTCCCGCCAGTAAACAGACGCTGCTGGCTAACGTTAGCTACCTGATCCGTACCGCGCACCAGCAGCAGGCACCGGTGTTTTTTGCACAGCATACGGGCCCGGCCGGCTCGCCGATCGAAGAGGGCAGCGCGCTGTGGCAACTGGCGGCTGAATTGCCGCGCGCGGAGAGTGACCGCTGTTTTAACAAAACCCGCCCGAGCTGCTTTGCCGGAACAACGCTGCTGGCACAACTGCAGGAAGCAGGCGTAAAACGGCTGGTGATTGTCGGGATGAAAACGGAATACTGCGTGGATACCACCTGCCGGGCGGCGGCGGATCTGGGCTTTACGGTGGTGCTGGTCAGCGATGCCCACAGCACCACCGACAGCGGCGTGTTAAGCGCGGAGCAGATTATCGCCCACCATAACGCCACGCTGGCCGGGCCGTTTGTCACGCTGCAGACGGCGGCGGAAGCGAGTGTCGCTCTGCAGTGACCGGGGTTGCGGCATCTGTCTCAGACAGGGGCCGTATTCTGCAGGCAGGTAACGCATCGGGTAAAACTCGCCGCCAGGCAGCAGGCATGATGCAGAAGTCAGAAGGCAGAAGGCATGATGCAGAAGTCAGAAGTCAGAAGTCAGACAGCAACAGGCAGCAGCCGCAGGGGCTGCTGCCTGTATTCATCGTGGTCGGTTTAGCGCCGGGTTACTCGAAATCGACCCAGGTTGCCCCGGCATCAGCCGATTCAACACAGCGCTCAACCCACTGCACGCCTGCCACGCCGGCGTGGACGTCCGGGTACCAGAAGTCGGCCAGCAGCGCGGTGTCACCGCGATCGGTGGCGTCCATGGCGATGGCGAAGCGGCGGTACAGGTTAGACCAGGCTTCAAACAGACCCTCCGGGTGGCCGCCGCCGATGCGGTCCTCTTCCAGCGCGCGCGGGGCCAGGTAGCCCATACCGCGCTCCAGAATACGTACCGGCTCGCCCTGAATTTCATAGCGCAGCTGGTTTGGCTGTTCGTCCCACCACTCCAGGCTGGCTTTTGAACCGATCACGCGGATCTTCTGGCCGTGCATCGATCCGCAGTTCACCGCCGAACACCACAGCGATCCGACCGCGCCGTTATCGTACTCCATCAGCACGAAAGCGTTATCTTCCAGCGGCGCGCGGGTTTTCACGAAGCTCTGACGTGAACACATCAGGCGCTTGATCTTCAGCTCCGGCAGCATGGTTTCGGCCAGGAACAGCGGGTGGGTCGCCAGGTCGCCCAGCACGTAGCTTGGCCCGACAAATTTCGGGTCAACGCGCCAGCGGGTGCTCGGGTTCGCCAGCTCCACCGCTTCGTTATGGAAGCCGTGGGAGAAGGACATATTCACGATGCGGATCTCGCCCAGCGCGCCTTCGGCAATCAGGCTGCGCGCCTGCTGGATCAGCTGGTGACCGGCATAGCCGTAGGTGACGCCGATCACTTTATTACGCGCTTTGCTCAGCGCTTCCAGCTCTCTGGCTTCGGCGGTGGTAAAGCACAGCGGCTTTTCACAGACCACGTGCAGGCCGGCTTCCAGCGCCGCTTTGCAGATGGCAAAGTGGGTGTTGTTTGGCGTGGCGATCGAAACCGCCTCAATGCCGTCCGCCCGCTCTGCTTCCTGCTGGAACAGGGTCTGGTAGTCCGGGTAGCAGCGGTCGCCGTCCACGCCGAGGCTTTCGCCGAAGGCGCGGCCACGGGCCGCATCGATATCGAAAGCGCCAGCCACCAGGGCGAAGGTGTTATCGCGCAGTGCCGCAGAACGGTGGATATAGCCGATCTGGCTGGTGCCGCCGCCGCCTACCATGCCCCAGCGCAGGGAGCGATCGAGAGGTTTAATACCGTTAATCATGATGGGTTCCTTAACTTAAAATCCGACGGAGTTCAGGTAGCGCAGGCTTTCAGTCACGTCGTGCAGGCTGCCATCGGCGTTGCGCGGGTCACGTTCCTGTTCGATGGTGATCCAGCCCTGGTAGTTGCGTTCTGCCAGGAAGGTACGTACTGCCGGGTAGTCAATCGCCCCTTTGCCGATCGGGCACATCACCCCTTCGGCGCAGGCGGTAAAGAAGTCGATGCCGCGGGCAATCACGTCGCGGAACACGGCGTCATTAACGTCTTTAAAGTGCAGATAGTCGATGCGGTCAAAGTAGTGCGCCAGCGCCGGGATCGGGTCCATGCCGGCGTAGTAGAGGTGGCCGGTATCAAGGCACAGGCCCGCCACGCTGTGCGGGATATCCTGCACCAGCTTTTCCAGCTCGTCGGCAAACTCAATGCTGCCGCCGGCGTGCGGGTGGATCACCGGACGCACGCCGTACTCTTTGGCAATACGGCTGATTTCGGTGATATGGCCGATCATGCGCTGCCAGTCGGCGTCCGACAGGCGTTCGGCTTTATCATACTGCCCGGCCAGACGGGCGCGATCGGCATCGCCGAAGTCGATAATCACCAGGTACGGTGCCGGGATGTTGGCACCGTGGGCTGGCGTGGCGGTCGGCACTTTCGCCAGGTTGCGGCACAGGTTGTGCGTCAGCTCTACCATCGCCGGGAAGTTGGACTCGCTGACCAGGTCATCAAAGATGGTACCGGCGACAATCGTCAGGCCGTACTGGTTCAGCTTTTCGGTCAGCAGCGTCGGGTCGGTGGGCAGATAGGTCCACGGCCCCAGCTCAATGCTTTTATAACCGGCCTGGGCGGCCTCTTTCAGCACCTTCTCATACGGCGGCAGGTGCGGGTTTTTTGGGTCATCCACGCCCCAGCTGCAGGGTGCGTTAGCAATATGAATGGTCATGTTGGCGTCCTCAAAAATCAGTGGGTTGCAGTTTTGCGTTGTTGTTGGGTGGTGTCGAAGCGTTCCAGAATCAGCGCTTCCATTTTTTCCAGCGAGACGCCCCTGGTTTCCGGCAGCAGTGCCTTAACGAACCACCAGGAGACCAGAGAACACACCGCGAACAGCAGCAGCGGGAAGGCACCGTTAAAGGTCTCGTTGAGATACTGGCTCTGGTTCATCATCGGGAACGACTGGCTGACAAAGAAGTTACCGGCCCACATGGCACAGATGGAGAAGCCCATCCCGGCACCGCGCAGGCGGGTAGGGAAGATCTCGCCAATCACCGTCCATACCACCTGGCCCCAGGTACCGCCGAACAGGAACATAAAGCCGAACAGGCCGATCACCGACACCCAGCCGGTCATGCCGCTGTAGAAGGTCCAGAAGGTGATCAGCAGACATACGGCAGAACCCAGCGAACCGATCAGCAGCAGAGATTTACGCCCCATCCTGTCGATCAGCATCATGCCGGCCATCACGCCTGCAAACTGCAGTACCGCCAGCCAGATGGTCATATACATTGCTTCCTGCATATTGTGGGTGACGTTCATCAGCAGGGTCGGGCCGAAGTACTGAATGACGTTAATGCCGGTCAGCTGGTTGAAGATCGCCAGGCCGATACCAATCACCAGGAAAATCGACGTCTTACGGGTAAAGCGGGCGCGTTCGCTGGTCACCTGCTGCGAGGCTTTCTGCTGCAGCGAGTCCTGAATCTCGCCGATCAGGCGTCTGGCGTGCTCGGCAGATGAAATGCGGGTCAGGGTTTTCAGCGCCTGCTCGTTGCGGCCGACCATCACGTTCCAGCGCGGCGACTCGGGGATAAACCCAACGAACAGGAAGAACAGCACGCAGGGTACAAAGGCGGCGCCCAGCATCCAGCGCCAGCCGTAGGCATTCAG
Organism: Erwinia sp. B116; assembly: GCF_002865965.1. Taxonomy (NCBI): domain Bacteria; kingdom Pseudomonadati; phylum Pseudomonadota; class Gammaproteobacteria; order Enterobacterales; family Erwiniaceae; genus Erwinia; species Erwinia sp. B116. The sequence goes on along the minus strand of NZ_JRZZ01000005.1, from coordinate 22,011 downwards.
CCACTCGGGGTCGGCATTTTTGGCAATCAGGTAGTTAGTCAGCAGTACCAGCACCTGGCCACCGACGCAGCACACCATGTGCATGGTCATCGCCCGGCCACGGTAGTCTTTCGGTGCCACTTCGGCGATATAAATCGGCGAGATCACCGAGGCAAGGCCGATGCCCAGCCCGCCAATCATGCGGAATACCACAAAGGTGGTGAAGTCCGGTGCCAGCGCGGTGCCGGCAACGGAGACCACAAACAGAATGGCGGTGATAATCAGCATCGACTTGCGGCCGTAGCGGTCAGCCAGCTTGCCGGCGACCAGGCAGCCAATCACGCAGCCAATGATCACGTTAGATACCGCCCAGCCGGTTTCGGCGGCGGAGAGCCGGTAGTGGTGGGCGATAGGTTCAATGGCGCCGGAAATGACCGAAGAGTCATAGCCGAACAACAGCCCGCCGAGAGCGGCAACCGCGCAGATGGCCATCACATAGGCCATATTATGTTTCGGTGGTGTTAAGGGCACAGGGTACATCCTTCAGTTATTATTTGAAGGAAGTATCAAACAAAAATTCTATTATCATCAATGATGGAATGTTTGTTTTTTGATGGCGATCGCACTAATTATGATAGAAAATTATGATGATATTCTATCATTCCCGTGTTTTCAGCCGCTTATCCGACGGAGTGACCCCCACCGATGCGGGGAAGTGGTCCGACCGCGCGGTTTAGAAATTTTCCTTTGTTATCAATTCAAAGCTGCTGTGTGATGAGCTAAAGCCACGCTGGTTCTCCTCCACCGCTTCACGCATTGCCTGCACCACCGCCGCTGCCAACTCCTCCAGCCGGTTTGAGATGATAATATCGAGCGTGCCATCAATCAGCGCCAGCTGTTCATCCTTCAGCGGGCCGTGACAGATCAGGGTAATCTCCTGCTTTCTGCCGCTGTCACGCAGTGCCGCCACCACCCCTTCCACGCCGCCGCAGGGGGCGTAGATCACCGACAGATCCGCATGGTCACAGATCAGCGTCTGGGTTATCTGATATGCGCGGTCGTAATTTTCGAAGCTGTTGACCGGCTCCAGCACGATATGGCCGGTGGCGTGCTCACGCAGATAGGAGCGGAAGCTGATTTCGCAGGTTTCCTGGCACAGGAAGCGGTTATCGCCGATGATCACCCCCACTTTCCCCGGTTTACCGCTCAGACGCTGTACCGCCCAGGCGGCGGTTCGGCCCGCCTTGCGGTTATCCAGCCCGACGTAGCCGGCATGGCCGCAGGGGGACAAATCGGACAGAATAGTGAACACCTTCACCCCTTTCTGTGCCGCCTTCTCCACCGCGTGGCGGATGCGGGCATTATCCAGCGCGATCAGGCCCAGCACGTTAATGCGCTGGCTCATCTGCTCAATGTCTGCGGCCGCTGCTTCAATATCGTGGATATCGTGAAAGACAAACTCAATCGCCGTACCCGGCTGCAGCCACGGCGCGGCTTCCCGCTCCAGCGCACGGGCCAGGCTGTCGTAAAACGAATGGTCGCGGGAGAGCAGAAGAATACCGATGCGCAGCGGCCCGCCGTTGAGGCTGACGGCCGCGACTTCACTGAGGAAATCGCGATCGAAGCGATAGCCCAGCCGCACCGCCGCCTGTACCACCCGTTGTTCAGTATCCGGGCGCACCGGCGCACGGCGGTTCAGCACCCGGTCAACGGTGGCAACGCCGACCCCGGCTTCGCGGGCAATATCGGTCAGGGTAGTTTTTTTCATCACAGAATTCTCAACAAGCGGGACTGAGAGAAAACTATCATGTTACGGCGTATGGCGGGATGCCGGCTGCATCAGGATATGACGCAGGTCAGATTATTTTTTTTATTTATGCAGGAAGGAAGGTGAAATGTTTCATTTTGGATAACAGAGATGTCAGATCGTTGAAATCTGTTCGAGACGCAGTAAGGCTTCATCCCATGGCAGTCGCCTGCCCGCATCTTTCATTCGTCGGTAAGCCGTTCTGGCCTGTGCAGGTGAGATGGTCCCCAGCAGGACAAGTTGCTCTACCACCCAGAGGGATCCCATGACGGTCAGCTTTTCACTCTCGGCAGCTTTCCTCAGCGCCCTGTCGCCGGTCAGCAGAGGGCACTTTTCCTGCTTTGCCAGTGCCAGGGCAAAGCAATCATGACGGCCTGGGCCTGTAACCCGCTGAGTTAGCTGCCAGGCAAACTCCATCGTTGCCGGGAGCAACTCCTGTAGTTTAAGGCCTTTCGCCAGCAGTGTAGGGTGGAATGCCTCAAGCTCTTCGTAAAACAGGATATCCGGCGTCATGATCTGCCAGGGAAGGGTGAAGAAGGCGTCCAGCAACCCCCTTCCTCCAGATCAATAATGATATTGGCGTCACTGATTAATAGTCTCATGGGGGGGCTCCAGCTTGCGTGCCTGATGGAATGAACTTAATGACAGACCCAGTAATTCGGCAGCTTTAGCTTCCCCAATAATGTCTTCGCCCAGTGCGCGGTAAACCAGCTGCTGAAAAAGGAAGGTATTCTCCTGTGGGTACGGGGTGCCGGGTTCTGTGCTGCGCCAACCCTGGCGGGCAAAATGGATGACTAATTTTTTATGCAGGGCAGGGCTGATAATACCCAGACTCAGCAGTCGATACAGGCAGGCGGCCATGCTGATGCCGTATTCCTGCTTGAGCAGATAAAGTTCACGAAATTCAATCTGGTGGCGATACTGGCCTGTCTGCTGTCGAACGCAGCAGGCTGGCAATAAAAAGGCAGCAGCGAAACGATTACAGGCTTTTTCTTCATCCATATCTGCAGACAAACGCCCCTGCAACAGCAGATGTCCGAGTTCATGTGCCAGCGTGAAGCGTTGACGATCGCCCGGCCAGTTTGAAGAAACGATAATAGCGGGTTTGCCGGCAACGTCTGCCTGCAAACCGTCGAAGCGGGTTTGTTTACCGATATCGGTAACAATCACTAAAATACCGCGTGTTTCCAGCAGATCGATCAGATCTGCAATTGGTGCTGAACCCAACTGCCAGCTGTCGCGAAGTTGCCCGGCGAGTGTCTCAATATCATCCCAGTCATTGATATATTGCAGCTCGTATCGCGGGGGGACAAACTGGGTTACCGGAAACGTTGGCCACAGGTTAGCCAGTTCAAGCCAGCGTTCGGCCTGGTCGATAACATCGGCCTCAATGCGTTTTAGCAGCGCAACGGGTGTTGCTACCCGTTTGCGATATTCAATCCCTTTAAGTTCAACCTGATAAGGGCGGAAAAAATATTCGCTACGCACATTTAATGCTTTTGCAAGCTTAAGCAGAACGCCGGAAGAGGGCATATTCTGATTGTGCTCATACTTTTTGATCATGTTGGCGCTGACCCCTGCGGCTTCACCCAACGCCTGCATCGACAGACCTGCAGCTGAGCGTGCGCGTAGCAAGCGTTCTCCAATCATGATGCCTCTCAGGTTTATAAAAAATTTAAATGTTAACTTATTATAAACCCTCGGGGGGCAGTGTCGATGGGTAAACTGTCCATTTAGCCGGTACAACATTTACCTGAACTGAAGAAAAAAGCTGCGTTCACCGGCGGGGCTTTATGCTATCTTCACAAAACATACCGTACGGTATCTTTTATGAGGACATGATGTCGAAACTCCCCCCGACTGACGAAAATGACGATGGCGGCCGATGCTGCCTGCGCGGCTGGTACCGTAAAAAACAGCCGGAGCAGGTGCGGGCGGCGCTGATCCAGTGTGCTGCCGAAATGGCGGCGCAGCAGGGGCTGACCGCCGTGACGGTACAGGCGGTGGCGCAGGCGGCGGGGGTGACCAAGGGCGGCTTCTTCCACCATTTCCCGCATAAGCAGGCGCTGCTGGATGCGGTGTTTGATGCCTTTAAAGCCGAACATGACCGGGAAATCGACCGGCTGATGGCGGCTGATGAGGAGGCCTGGGGCAGCTTTACCCGTGCCTATGTGATGATGTCTTTTCGGGATATTTTGCAGGAAGAAGCCAGTCTGCACGTGCCGCTTTCGCTGTCGATGATGGCGTCTGCGGAGCTGTGTGAACGCTGGTCGAAGTGGCTGGCCGGGCGCCTGCAGCGTCATCAGTCTACCGATAGCGACCCGCAGCATGAGACAGCCAGGCTGGCCGCCGACGGCGCCTGGCTGGTGCACTCCCTTAAACTTCACTCTGCCGTTGGCGCGCCGCTGGCGCTGAGAGAAAGGCTTCTGGCCACTACCCGACGTAGCGGTGAAATATGAAAATGACGTTCAAAGAAGAAGTGGTGCAACAGCTGCTGCAGTGGCTGGAGGGAAATATCCAGACGCCGCTGACCATCGATGACTTTGTCACCAAATCCGGTTACTCCAAGTGGCACCTGCAGCGCATTTTTAAGGAAGTGACCGGGCAGAAGCTGGCCACCTACGCCCGCCAGCGGCGGCTGACCTCCACCGCCTTTATGCTGCGGTTGTTCGATAAACAGATTGATACGGTGGGCAGCGAGCATGGCTTCTCCAGCCACAACGTGTTCCATAAAACCTTTAAGCGCCACTTTAACGTTACCCCTGCGCAGTACCGCGATGCCGTGGACTGGTCGTGCGCCGGGCTGTGTCCGCCGGTGAACCTGACCGCGCAGGCGGTGCCCAGCGGGCAGCTGGTCGAGCTGGAGGCGCTGTCGCTCAGCGGCCAGCTCAACCACTTCCCCTTTACGCTGCACACCATCGATGACTTTTGCTGGCAGAAGCGCCAGCAGTTCTGGCAGCCGCGGCTGGCCGCGCTGGCCGCGCCGCCGGAGGATCTGTATGGGCTGATTAACGTGGTGCGCGGTAAGGCGGGGGAGGAGCATTCAACGCTACAGTATCTGACGTGCCTGACGGCCACCGCCGTGTCGGCGGAGGTGGAGCAGATAGACGTCACCCTTGAGCGCCAGACCTATCTGCAGTTCAGCTACTGCGGCGAATCACAGCACTATGCGGAATTTATCGGGTTGATTTATGAGCATGCGCTACCGCTGGCCCGCGCGGTGCGCCGCGACGGCCACGATATTGAGCGCATCAACCAACGCTGGTTTGAACAGCATCAGGGGCGGCAGCTGAAGATCGATTATTTCGTTCCGGTGATGATCTGAACCTGCGGTCACTGACGCCGGGCCGCCGGAGCGACTTACCGCTGTCAGCCGGGCTGGCGGGCAATGATTTCCAGTACCCGCTGCCGGGCAGAGGCAAGATGCCGCACCGTCTCTTCACGGGCAAGCTGCGCATCCCCCTGGCGGTAAGCCGCCAGAATGGCGGCATGCTGTTGCTGAAACACCGGCGTATCGACCAGCAGCCGGTGTTGCAGCTGTTCGTAGCGCTCAATCTGGGCACATAATTCGGCAATAATTTTCAGCAGCCTGCCGTTATTGCAGCCCTGGTAGAGAATGTGGTGAAACTCGCGGTTCAGCTCGCCCTGTTTTTGCGGCGTCTGCGCCGTTTCCAGCAGCTGATGTACCAGCCCGGCGCGTGCCAGCGTTTCGTCATTGCGGTTCATCACACTGAGCGCGATCGCTTCCCCTTCTGCCAGCGCACGCAGCTGATAGATTTCATTGACGTCACGGGCGGTCAGCCTGCTGACGGCGGCACCACGGTTACGCTGGCTTTCGACCAGACCTTCCCTCTCCAGCTGCTGGATAGCCTCACGCATCGGAATACGGCTGACTGAAAACTGGCTGGCCAGTTCACGCTCGATCAGGCGTGTACCCTCGGCAAGTTCACCCCGGTTAATCATTTCGCGCAGTGAAGCGGCAATCACTTCCGCCGTTGAGTCTGGCTTATTCAGCATCACAGGTTCTCTGAAAAACATTTGGAATAATGGTATACCATATGCTTTACTTTCTCAATCCGTCGCCACAGCAAAGCGCATTTTTCTCAGCTTATTTCGGAGCAGGCATCATGGCACAGCGTGAACATCACTATCGGGTTGCGGTTGAATGGACAGGCAACAAAGGGCAGGGAACGGCTTCCTACAAGGCTTACAGCCGGGATTTTGTGCTTAACGCGGGCGCGAAACCACCGATTGCTGGTTCGTCCGATCCGGCGTTCTTAGGGGATCCGCTGCGCTGGAATCCGGAAGATCTGCTGGTCGCTGCCGCCTCCGCCTGCCATAAATTATGGTATCTGCACCTGTGTGCGGAAGCCGGGATTCGTGTGCAGGCCTACCGCGACGACGCAGAGGGAACCATGGTGGAAGGCAAAACCGGCCGCTTTACGCAGGTGGTGTTGCGGCCGCAGGTGACCATTGCCGCAGGCAATGACCTGGAACAGGCCCGGCAGTTGCATCATCAGGCGCATGCGCTTTGCTATATTGCTAATTCGCTGAACTTCCCGGTGCTGTGTGAGCCAACGATCGTTTGCTAGCGGTAGTCTTCAGGTATCGGGCAGGTAGCCGCGGAATGTACGCGCGGAGCAGGGCAGGACGGTGTGAGTGGTGGGGGGCAGCAGGTACAGAAAAACGGGCATGCCCGTCCCCTGTCTGGCAGGGTTCGGGCATTGCCGGATGCTTATTTAACCAGTTCGGCGGTCATATGCACGGTGTTATTGCCGCTGGCTTCGATGATTTTGTAAGACGCGCCGGCCTGCTGTGCCTGAGCGGCGATTTGGGCTTCTGCGCTCTCAATGGTTGAACCGGTAGCGACCACGGTCTGGGCGAATGCGCCGAAAGAGGCCAGAGAAAGTACGGTAACAGCAGCAATAGTTTTGATAGATTTCATAGGGTCATTCCTTCAGTAAGTTTGTTTGGGAGAAGGCTGTTTGCCTTCGTTGAAAACAATAATAGGCGCATTGAAGCGATTCTGATAGCGGAGTGATTTGCTTAAATCATTCAAATAATTTGTTCAATATCTGACGTTGATTTACGTTCAGGCCTGTTGGCTGAAGAATGCTGACATCCGGGCCGTTTACCGGGCTGAAAAGGGTGGCGGGCAGCATTAAAATAACAATGATAATCATTCAACATGATGCTACGCTCATTCGCCCATCCGTTGCCTGTCGCCTGAGAAAAGTTATCGTGTCAGCGTTTGAACAGTATTACGTTGAAGTCCTGCGCTTTCTGACGCGTAAACTGCGTGACCACGACAGTGCTCAGGATCTGACGCAGGAGACCTTCAGCCGCGCGTTAACGCTGCCCCCCGGCGGGGACGTCGCCTCGCCCCGCGGCCTGCTCTATCAGATTGCGCGCAATCTGCTGATTGACCGCTACCGCAGCAGTAAACGACAATCCCATGAAAATCTTGAGGATATCGATGAGTCCTCTATTGTCGCTCCCGGGAGCTGGCAGCCAGAGGCGCAGGCGGAGAGCAGCCAGCACGCTGCCCGACTGGTGGCAATCATCGAGGCGCTGCCGCCGCGCTGTCGTCAGGCGTTTGTATTGCACCGCATTGACGGGCTGTCGCAGAGCGAGGTCGCAAAGCAGATGGGGATTTCCACCAATATGGTAGAGAAACATATTATTCGGGCGATGGTGGCCTGCCGGGAAGGCAGCGCCAGCGGGCAGGACAGCAAAGGATAATGCGATGAAAACCCCGGATGCCTTACGGCCCGAACAGGCTGACAGCGCGGAAACCTGGCTGCTGCGACAGCAGGCCGGTTTCCGCGCCGGACAGCAACAGCAGTTTAACCACTGGCTGACCCAGGGCGACAATGCCGCCGCGTTTGCCCGTACCACGGCGCTGTGGCAACAGCTTGGTGAACTGCCCGAAAGTGAGAAACTGCGCCTGCGTCAGCAGGTGCGGCGGGAGCTGGCCGCTCCTGCCCGGCGGCCGCGCCGCCTGCTGTGGCCCGCGCTGGCGGTACTGCTGCTGGCGGTGCTGATCTGGCCGCTGTGGCGGCAGCTGGCGCCGGCAGAGTTTGAGCAGGTTTACGCTACGCAGCGCGGCGAGCAACGCCTGATCGCCCTGCCGGACGGCAGCACACTGAATCTGGATGCGGAAACCCGGTTGCGGGTGGCGTACTGGCCGCAGCATCGCGAGATCTGGCTGGAGCAGGGACAGGCTTTTTTCCAGGTGGCCCATCAGGCGCAGCGCCCGCTGACGGTGCGCAGCGGTACGTTGCGCGTCACGGTTCTCGGCACTGAATTCAGCGTGCGCTACATTCCGCACTCGATGAGCGGAGAGGGCGTCAGCGTGGCGGTGCGTTCCGGTGCGGTGCGCGTCGGGCCGCAGGCGGGCTGGCGCTACGGCTGGTGGCGGCTGGTGAACAGGCTGGGGATTGCCCGCACCGATGCGCATCTGCGCGTGCTGCGCGCCGGTCAGCAGAGCCAGAGTGACGGCAGCGGCCTGCTGACGGGGCAGAGTGCAATCGCCCCGCAGGCGGTGGCCTCGTGGCAGCAGGCGCGGGTCAGTTTCGACAACACCCCGCTGCCGCTGGCGCTGGCCGAGTTCGCCCGTTACGGCAGCGTGCACTATCAGGCCGATCCCCGGGTGGCGGAACTGCGCATCACCGGCAGCTTCGCGCTGGGGCGGCTGGACAGTTTTGCCCGGGCGCTGCCTGCCGTGCTGCCGGTCACGCTGAAAAAGCAGGGTGACACTACGCTCATCGTGCCGCGCAGCACGGCGGAAAAAAAATCGTAAAAAAAACGTCATCCTGACGTCAGGGTTTTGTCCGTCACAGCGTCTTCAAAGGTAATGATTCTTATTACATACCTTTGGGAACCGATACATGACCCTGTTTTCTTTAACTTCACCTGTGGAAAAAACCTTTAGATTCAGCCTGCTGGCCCTGGCTGTCACTCTGGGTTCCCAGCCGGTGCTGGCGGTAGCTGCCGCCCCTGTAGCCGTGTCGCTGCCCGCCCAGCCGCTGGCCCCGGCGCTGAATGCGCTGGCGCAACAGGCCGGCGTTCAGCTGATCGTGGCACCGGCGGCGGTGGCAAATAAGTCAGCCCCGGCGGTCAGCGGCACCATGACGCTGGAGAGTGCACTCGATCGCCTGCTGCTGGGCAGCGGCCTGATCTGGCAGCGGCAAAACGATATGATCACCATCTCGCCCGCTGCGGGTGACGCGGGTGACACCCTGACGGTGACCGTCCGTGGCGGGGCGTTGGGTGGCAGCGTGCCGCAGCAGACCAGCAGCGCCACCAAAACCCATACCGCGCTGCTGGAGGTGCCGCAGTCCGTCTCGGTGATCGGCCGCCAGCAGATGGACAGGCAGAACGTGCAGAGCGTGACCGAAGCGCTGCGCTACGTGCCGGGGGTGAAGACTGAAACCTACGGCGTTGACCCGAAAGGCTATGACTGGATCTACATCCGCGGCTTCAACGCCCTGACCACCAACGACTATCGCGACGGCCTGCGCCAGCTCAACAACAGCTACAGCTATTTCCGCACCGAGCCTTACGCGCTGGAGCGCATCGACGTGGTGCGTGGCCCGTCATCGACGCTGTTTGGCCTCGGTGATGCCGGTGGAATCATCAACCGCGTCAGCAAACTGCCCACCGCACAGGGCGTACATGAGGTGGAGGCCCAGCTTGGCAATTTCGACCGCCGACAGCTGCAGTTCGACTTCAGCGATAAAATCAACGGTGACAGCCGCTATCTCTACCGCCTGGTCGGCGTGGCGCGGGACAGCAACACCCAGTTCCAGTATGCCAACGGCCCGAAAGTGAAAGACGATCGCCTCTATCTCGCGCCGTCGTTCAGCTGGCTGCCGAACGAAGACACCAGCCTGACGCTGCGCGCGGACTACCTGCGCGACAGTTCTGGTGGCACTATCTCGGTACTGACGCAGCCGGATGGCAAGGTAACGGATACCCTGCTCGGTGACTACAGCTACAACCACTTCCGTAACGAACAGTTCACCGCCGGTTACGAGTTCAGCCACCAGCTGACAGAAACAGTCCAGCTGCGGCAGAATCTGCGCGTCGGGCAGACCGATACCATCCTTAACAACCTGCTGCCGGGCGCCATCGACTTCACCAGCGGCCAGCAGTCGCGCAACGCCATCCGTTTTGATGAGCATATGCAGACGCTGAATCTCGACAACCAGCTGCAGGCCGACTTCAATACAGGCGCGTTCAGCCACACCCTGCTGGGGGGCGTCGACTACAGCTGGCTGGACGGTAACGCCAAACGGTTCAGCGCGGCGGCACCGGTGCTGAACGTCTGGCAGCCGCAGTACGGCATGGCGATTGCCGATCCGACCAACGCGGTGAACAATAACGATCAGACCACCTCTCAGCTCGGCGTCTACCTGCAGGATCAGATCCACCTGACCCCGTCATGGCTGCTGACCCTCGGTGGCCGCCATGACGATATCAGCATGCGCACGCAGAACAACCTGACCGGCAACACCAGCTGGCTGGATAAAGATGCCTGGACCGGGCGTGCCGGGCTGACCTGGCTGGCGGGCAACGGGCTGGCACCGTACATCAGCTATGCTGAATCCTTTACGCCAAACAGCGGTACCAACCGCGACAACCAGACCTTCACGCCGAGCAAGGCCCACCAGTATGAGGCGGGGATCAAGTACCAGCCGGATGCCGACCTGCTGATGACGCTGGCGGCGTTTGAAATCACCAAAACCAACGTGCTGACCAACGAGCTGGTGAACGGCGTGGCCACTGGTTATCAGGTGGCGTCCGGCGAAGTGCGTTCACGCGGCGTGGAGTGGGAACTGCAGGCGCAGCTGAGCGAGAATCTGCACGCGCTGGCCTCTTACAGCTTCACCGATGCGGAGATCGCCCGCAGCAATGATGGCGTCCAGGGTAACAAGCAGGCCAACGTACCGAAACACATGGCCTCGGCCTGGCTAAGCTACGACTTCACCCGCGGCGTTCTGGATGGCCTGACGCTGAACGGCGGTACGCGCTACGTTGGCAGCATGTACGGCGACAACGCTAACACCATTCCGGTGAAAAACTTTGCGCTGGTCGATGCCGGTGCTTCTTACAGGGTGAATCACCATCTGACCTTTGGCGTTAACGTACAGAACCTGCTGGACCATCATTACGTCGGTACCTGTGACGACGCCACCAGCTGTTACCCGGGCCAGGAGCGCACGCTGATCGGTTCGGTTAAATACAACTTCTGATGCAGCAGGGGTCATGGCGGCGGCGGGACTGCCTGCAGGCGCTGCTGCTGGCACCGCTGGCGTTCAGCCACGCGGTGCGCGGGCAGCCGCTGGCGGCAGAGCGGATTGTGGCGATCAACTGGGTGGCGGCGGAGCTGCTGCTGGCGCTGGGAATTACGCCGCTGGCGCTGTCGGACAGCGGCTACTTTCGCCGGCGCATTCCGCAGCCGCCGCTGCCTGCGGCGGTGGCGGATATCGGGCCGTACTGGGAACCCAACCTTGAGTATCTGGCACAGCTGCGGCCCTCGCTGATCCTCAGCGATGCGCTGGCACCGGCGATGATGGCGGCGATGCAGCGTATCGCCCCGCTGGAGGTGGTCACGGTATATCCGGCGGCGGACGATGCCTGGCAGTCGCTGTGCCGCTATCTGCTTGCTCTTGGTGAGCGGGTTAACCGGCTGGCCGTGGCACAGCAGCTGATCGCCCACGGCGAACGGCGGCTGGCGGACTACCGGCAGCAGCTGGCACAGCGGCCGCGCCCGGCGGTGTGCGTGGCGGTACTCAATCAGGACGGTAAACACGCCACGGTGTACGGGCAGCACAGCCTGGTGCAGGCGGTGCTTGACCGGCTGGGGCTGGTTAACGCCTGGCAGCAGCCGGTCAGCAGCATGGGGCTGGCCAACGTCGGTCTCGACCGGCTGGCCTCGCTGACGGACGCCCGGCTGTTTTACGTTGAGCTGCCGACCACCACCGACCGGCTGCGCAAAGTACGCCAGTCCGGCGCGTTGTGGCAGCATCTGCCGCTGGTACAGCAGGGCAACGTCGTCGCGCTGCCGCCCTTTTTCCCGTTTGGCGGGGTGCATACCGCCCTGCGTCTTGCCGACAGCCTGGCGCTGCGGCTGCTGAGTGAGCCCTGATGTTGCGCATGACCCCGCTGAAACTGTTTTTACTGCTGCTGCTGGCCGCGCTGGCGCTGACCGTACAGCAGCTGCGGCCGCTGCTGCAAGACCATCACAGCGGTCACCTGCTGCTGATCTACAGCTTTTTGCCACGGCTGGCCGTCAGCCTGCTGGCCGGTGGCGCGCTGGCGCTGGCGGGGCTGCTGTTTCAGCAGGTGCTGCACAATCCGCTGGCGGAACCGGCCACCCTCGGCGTGGCTGCCGGGGCCAACCTTGCCGTCGCGCTGGCGCTGGTGCTGGCACCCGGCCTGTTGGCGTTCGGGCTGGCACCGGTGGCGCTGACGGGCGCGGGCGTGACCACGCTGCTGCTGTTGCTGGTGGCGCGCCAGCGGCTGGCTACGCTGCAGGTGATCCTCGCCGGCATGGTGCTGAGCCTGTACGCCGGGGCGCTCTCCACGCTGCTGGTGCTGTTCAACCACGACTACCTCAGCGATCTGTTCAGCTGGCAGGCCGGCTCGCTCAGCCAGAACGGCTGGGAGAGCGTGCGCATGTTAACGCTGCCGCTGCTGCTGTGCGGCGGGCTGAGTCTGCTGCTGGCGCGGCCGCTGGCATTAATCGGCCTGTCGGAGCAGAGCGCCGCCAGTCTTGGTGCCTCGCCGGTGCGCGTCAGGCTGCTTGCGCTGCTGATCGCCGTGGTGCTCAGCGCACTGGTCACCAGTCAGTTGGGTATTATCAGCTTTATTGGCCTGGCGGCCCCGGCGCTGGTGCGGCTGCTCGGGGTACGGCATTTCAGCCGTCAGCTGCTGTGGGTGCCGGGGTTTGGCGCGCTGCTGCTGTGGCTTATCGATCGGCTGGCGCAGACGCTCTCACCCGCCGCCGGAGACGTGCCGACCGGCGCGGTCACCGCGCTGTTCAGCGCACCGCTGATCCTGCTGCTGCTGTCGCGCCAGCGCATTATCCGTCTGCCGCAGGCGGCGGAGACGGTGCCCGCCTGCGGGGCGTCGCTTAGCGCCGGGCGCGTTATTCTGTTAGCTGGCCTGCTGCTGCTGGCGGTCGGGCTGTCGCTGGGCTGTAACCGGCAGATAGCGGACGGCCTGCTGCTGGCGTGGCGCTGGCCACGGATGGTCGGGTCACTGGCCGCCGGTGCCATGCTGGCGGTGGCCGGGGTGCTGGTACAACGGCTGACGCGCAACCCGCTGGCCAGCCCGGAGCTGCTTGGCATCAGCAGCGGTGCCTCGCTGGCGGTGCTGCTGCTGTTTATGCTGGTCAGCCAGCCGCTGCCGCTGCTGTTTCCGGCGGCGGCGGCCGGCAGTCTGCTGGTTACGGCAACCATTCTGTGGCTCGGCGGGCGTAACGGATTTCAGCCGCAGCGGCTGGTGCTGACCGGGCTGTGCATCACCAGCATCAGCGGGGCGTTAACCAGCCTGCTGATGCTGAGCGGCGACCCGCGCGCGCTGCAGCTGCTCAGCTGGGGTACCGGTTCTACCGCCGGTATCAGCGCGGCGGCGGCCGTAACGGGCCTGGTGCAGGCGCTGCTGCTGATCCCGCTGGCGCTGCTGTTGCGCCGCGTGCTGCAGCTGCTGGGACTGGGCGCGGCAACGGCCCGCACGCTGGGCGTGAATCTCAGGCAGGGTACGTTACTGATTCTGCTGCTGGCGGCCGCGCTGACGGCGGCCGGCACCCTGCTGGTCGGACCGATCAGTTTTGTCGGCCTGATGGCACCGCAGCTGGCGCGCTACAGCGGCGCGCGCAGCGTGGCGGAGCAGACCGGGCTGGCGGCGCTGCTGGGGGCCACGCTGATGGTGCTGGCCGACTGGCTGGGACGCAATATCGCCTGGCCGTGGCCGGTGTCCACCGGTATCGTCTGCGCGCTGCTGGGGGCACCGTGGTTTTTATGGCTGCTGCGGCGCGTACAGGCTTAGCGTTACGCCACGCAAGTTGCTCCGCTGCTGCATCTGATGTTGCTGGTGCTGGTGCTGCTGCTGACGCTGCCGATATTGCAGCTGTCGCGCAGCAGCAGGTTTACTGGCGCAGCGCCGCCATAAAATGCGCTTTCACGTGCTCGGCCTCAACGGTGAGGCACAGCGACTGCGGGCGGCAGCCGGCAAACGGGTCGTCCCGCGTTGCCGGGCTGTTAAGCTGGCGCAGCGTCTGCCCGCGGTTAATGCGGTCGGTGACTACCCGTACCGGTGACGTGGTGACGCCAAACCATTCCGGGTGGTTCAGGTAAGCGATGGTCAGGGTATCGTGCAGCGCCATGCCTTCGACACCGTGCTGTTTGCTGTAAGCAAGGTAGCCCTGAGAGATGGTGCTCAGCACCGGATGGTTCAGGCTGCGAATATCGTCACCGCTGACGGTGACCTCCAGCGTCACGTCCAGCGGCAGCATCACTACCGGAATAGCCGAGCTCAGCACCTGGTCGGCGGCGTGCGGGTCTTTCCAGATATTAAACTCGGCAAAGGGCGTGACGTTGCCGCTGTGGCCGTGGCTGCCAAAGGCGCCGCCCATCACCACCAGCCGTTTAATCTGCGGGATAATATCCGGTGCCTGATTGATCGCCATGGCGATATTGGTCAGCGGGCCGATCGCCACAATAGTCAGCGCATCCGGATTATCGCGCACGCTCTGGATAATAAAGTCGATGGCGTTTTCTGCCGCGCCGCTCCACGGGTTATCAAACACCCCGCCCAGCCCGTCTGCGCCGTGTACGTCCCAGGCTGACGGGGTCGGCAGGTGGGCCAGCGGCCGCGAACTGCCGCGGTACACCGGCACATCGAGGCCGATTTTATGGCTGAACAGGCGGGCGTTACGCACCGCCTGCTCTACGGCGACGTTACCAAATACGCAGGTGATGCCGAGGATGTCACAGCTTTTCGCGGCATAAGCGAGGGCAAAGGCATCGTCGACGCCGATGTCGGTATCAAAAATAATCTTTTCCATCAGACACTCCTTATCCTGAAACGGGTAGATCGTGCGGGCGTACGCCCGCATTACGCGGCGACAGAGCAGGCTGGCCGCAGAGGTAAATAAACCGGGTTGCAGCTCAGCCGCCAGCCCCGACGCGTCTGCCTGCAGGCCAGCTCAGCTGCCAGCACTGGCCCGCCTGCCAGCTCAGCCGACGGGGCCGGCTAGCCGGTCAGCAGCGTTTGCAGCGCCTGCATATCGCGCTTCACCCACTCCAGCTCCTGCGCGTAGCGTTCATCTGACAGTAACGGCTGGCGGAAGACGGTGATCAGCACCTGTGAACCCTGTTCGTTGGCGACGATGCGCATCGGCACAAAGATCTCTTTGCTGTAACCGCCGTCGATCCAGTGATCCATAATGCAGAACGGGTTGTGATCGGTGAAACGCACCTTAACGGCCCCCTGCGGCCCCTGACCCTTCCAGCTGTTGCCTTCCTGCACCAGCGGCCCCTGGCTGAGTCCGGACGCCCAGCGCGGGAAAAACTCCGGCTTCCAGATGGTTTCGTACAGATCCACCCAGTTACGGTGGATGGCCAGGCTAAGGGTTTGTGAGGACAGCATAAAACCTCCGTTTGGTGATCAGCAGCCGATTTAAGCACCCCGCAGAGGGCAAGAGAAGCCTTTGCCCCACGCATATCTCCCGATCGCGACACAGCTCGCACTTTCGCATGGCGAATTCCCCGTCCGATAACGGCTTGCGTTCAGTCATACGCTCCGCCTGTAACAGTGTGTTGCCGCACGGCTGACCACTTCCGGGCTGCCCGCGTGTGAATAAAAATCAGGAGAACTCTGTGAAGCAAGGGGATTTCGGGCGTCTGCTGCTGCTGGCCGCCATCCGGGGCGCCAGCTTTATGTTTATGCGCGTGGCCACGCCGGTGTTTGGTTCGGTGAATACCGCCTTTTTACGCGTCCTGTTTGGCTGCCTCAGCCCGCTGAAAACGCTGACCGTGACCTTCCTGATCCCGCCGTTTGGCGTGCTGTGGGGCTATCTGTTCCTGGGCGAAACGCTCTCCGGCGGCTTTATCAGCGGCGGGCTGGTGATTATCGTTGCGGTGTGGCTGGTGACCGGCGGGGCAAAACCGGCAGCGCAAATCCGTGAGCTGAACAGCAGGTCCTGAGCCGCCGCTGTCAGTTTCAGGAGGTGGACGTGAAGCGCTTTCTGCCGGATTTCCGTTAGCGATAAAAATCGGCCACCCTGCGCGAGGTGTGCAGTACGCGCAGCACTGCGATCTGCTGCGCTTCAATCGCATAAACCATAATAAAGGGAAAATGGACAACGGTTAACCGGCGGCGGTGTTCACCCGCTACGGTGGCAACACCCATGAGCGGGTTCTCTGCCAGTAAACGGCTCATGGAGATGAATTTATCATCGGTCTGCTGAGCAATCTGAAACCCAGCTTCACGGTTAAGGTAGCGAAAGATCCCTTCCCGGTCAGCCAGCGCCGACGTTGCCCAGCGGACGGTGAAATTCACAGCTCCCCCTTTGCTGCCAGCGTCTTCAACCGATCCATATGGTTATTAGCCTCTTCATCACTGACAAACTGCGTCTCGCCACCATCGTAACGCTCAAAGGCCTCAGCGATCTGCGCTTCCAGCCAGCGCTCATGGCTTTCGGCCTGATATGCCTGCTCTTCGGCAGCCAGCTGTTCCGCGCGCTGGCGCATCAGCTCAGTCAGGCTGATATTCAGCCGTTCTGCAGCCTGCATAGCCAGGCGTTTGGTGGCTTCATCAATCCGGAAATGGATAGTCGGCATCGGGGCGATCCTTTGTGGTGTCATTTGTGTTGTCATTATGTCTCCTTTTTCCGCCACCGGCAGCGTAAATTTCAATCGTTCTCTCAGCGTTTTTATACTTTTTTTACGCCCCGCACCTGCATTTTTACATCAACTTTGCACGCCGCTCGCAACAATAGCTGCAACGTAAAACGCCTGTGGAGGTGTGTTGTGAGCGCTGCTGTAATTACCGGCATGGTGCTGGTGTCTGGGCTGTTGGCGTACCTGGTGTACGCACTGATCAATGCGGAGGCATTCTGATGGCCGCTTCTGCCTCTTTACTGCTGGCCAGCTATCTGGTCCTGCTGCTGCTGCTGGCCCGCCCGTTAGGGAAAGGGCTGGCACGGCTGATTGACGACCGGCCGCTGGCCGGTCTGGCGGGCGTTGAGCGCATGCTGTGGCGGGTCAGCGGCGTGGGCCCTGACGGTATGCACTGGACCCGCTATCTGCTGGCGATCCTGCTGTTTAACGCCGGCGGGCTGCTGCTGCTGTTTGTGCTACTGATGAATCAGGCCAGCCTGCCGCTGAATCCGCAGCAGCTGCCGGACCTCCGCTGGGACCTGGCGCTTAACACCGCGGTCAGCTTTGTCACCAACACCAACTGGCAGGCCTACGCCGGGGAAAGCACCCTGAGCTACTTCAGCCAGATGGTCGGCTTAACCGTGCAGAACTTCCTCTCTGCCGCCACCGGTATCGCCGTGGCCTTTGCGCTGATCCGCGGTTTTACCCGGCGCGCGCTGGCCGATCTCGGCAACGCCTGGCGCGATATCACCCGCATCACCCTCTGTGTGCTGCTGCCGCTGTCGCTGATTATGGCGCTGCTGCTGGTCAGCCAGGGGGTGATTCAGAACCTGCACGGCTATGTCGACCTGACCACCCTGGAAGGGGCGAAGCAGACGCTGCCGATGGGGCCGGTGGCCTCGCAGGAGGCGATCAAAATGCTCGGCACCAACGGCGGCGGCTTCTTTAACGCCAACTCGGCGCACCCCTTCGAGAACCCGACGATCGTCAGCAACCTGATCGAGATGCTGGCGATCCTGCTGATCCCGGCCGCGCTCTGCTTCGCCTTCGGCGACGCGGTGGGCGACCGTCGTCAGGGCCATATGCTGCTGTGGGCGATGTCGCTGATGTTTATCGCGGCGGTGGCGCTGGTGATGTGGGCCGAACTGAACGGCAACCCGCACCTGCTCAGCCTCGGCGCGGACAGCGCCAGCAATATGGAGGGCAAAGAGGCGCGCTTTGGCATCCTTAACTCCAGCCTGTTTGCGGTGATCACCACCGCTGCCTCCTGCGGCGCGGTCAACGCCATGCATGACTCCTTTACCGCGCTGGGCGGCATGGTGCCGCTGTGGCTGATGCAGATCGGTGAGGTGGTGTTTGGCGGCGTCGGGGCCGGGCTGTACGGCATGCTGCTGTTCGTGCTGCTGGCGGTGTTTATCGCCGGGCTGATGATCGGCCGCACGCCGGAGTTTCTCGGCAAAAAAATCACCGTCTGGGAGATGAAGATGACCGCGCTGGCGATCCTCGTCATCCCGTGCCTGGTGCTGCTCGGCACCGCGCTGGCGATGATGACCGACGCCGGGCGCAGCGCGATGCTCAACCCGGGGCCGCACGGCTTCTCCGAAGTGCTGTACGCCGTCTCCTCGGCGGCTAACAACAACGGCAGCGCCTTCGGTGGCCTCAGCGCCAGTACGCCGTTCTGGAACCTGCTGCTGGCGTTCTGCATGCTGGCTGGCCGCTTCGGCATCATTATTCCGGTGCTGGCGATTGCCGGATCGCTGGCGCTGAAAAAAGTCCAGCCCGCCGGTTCCGGCACGCTGCCGACCCACGGCGCGCTGTTTGTCGCGCTGCTGATCGGTACCGTGCTGCTGGTCGGTGCGCTGACCTTTATCCCGGCGCTGGCCCTAGGGCCGGTGGCGGAACATCTGCAGATGCTCAGTCGTTAAGGGCGGAGAAAACCATGAGTCGTAATCAACAGGCGCTGTTTGATGCTGCGCTGCTGCGCGTCGCCCTGCTGGACGCGCTGAAGAAGCTCGACCCGCGCACCCAGTTGCGCAACCCGGTGATGTTTGTCGTCTGGCTGGGCAGCGTGCTGACCAGCCTGCTGGCGGCGGCGATGGCCGCAGGTAAAACGCCGGGCGATACCGCCTTCACCGCCGCTATCGCGCTGTGGCTGTGGTTTACCGTGCTGTTTGCCAACTTCGCCGAAGCGCTGGCGGAAGGGCGCAGCAAGGCGCAGGCCAACAGCCTGAAGGGCGTCACCAGGACCAGCATGGCGAAAAAACTGGCCGCGGCGAAGTACGGTGCCGCGCACCAGCCGGTGGCAGCGGACACCCTGCGCAAGGGCGACTGGGTGCTGGTGGAAGCCGGCGACATGATCCCCTGCGATGGTGAGGTGCTGGAGGGGGGCGCCTCGGTGGATGAGAGCGCGATTACCGGCGAATCCGCGCCGGTGATCCGCGAGTCCGGCGGCGACTTCTCCTCGGTGACCGGCGGTACGCGCATCCTCTCCGACTGGCTGGTGGTGCAGTGCAGCGTCAACCCCGGTGAAACCTTCCTTGACCGGATGATTGCCATGGTGGAAGGGGCAACCCGGCGTAAAACGCCGAACGAAATCGCGCTGACCATTCTGCTGGTGGCGCTGACCATCGTGTTCCTGCTGGCGACCGCCACTCTGTGGCCGTTTACCGCCTGGGGCGGCAACGCGGTCAGCGTGACCGTGCTGGTGGCGCTGCTGGTGTGCCTGATCCCCACCACCATCGGCGGCCTGCTGTCGGCGATCGGCGTAGCGGGCATGAGCCGCATGCTGGCGGCCAACGTGATTGCCACCAGCGGCCGCGCGGTGGAGGCGGCGGGGGACGTGGACGTGCTGCTGCTGGATAAAACCGGCACCATCACCCTCGGCAACCGCCAGGCGTCGCAGTTTCTGCCCGCGCCGGGCGTGACCGAAGAGCAGCTGGCCGACGCGGCGCAGCTGGCCTCGCTGGCCGATGAAACCCCGGAAGGGCGCAGCATCGTGGTGCTGGCCAAGCAGAAATTTAACCTGCGTGAACGCGACCTGCTGAGCCTCAACGCCACCTTTATCCCGTTCTCGGCGCAGACGCGGATGAGCGGGGTGAACGTCGGCGAGCGGGCGATCCGTAAAGGGGCGGTCGATGCGGTAAAACGCTATATCGACAGCAACGGCGGCGACTTCCCGGCGGCGGTGAACGGGCTGGTGGAGCAGGTGGCGCGCGGCGGCGGCACGCCGCTGGTGGTCTGTGACGGCGCGCGGGTGATGGGCGTGGTGGCGTTAAAGGATATCGTTAAAGGCGGCATTAAGGAGCGCTTTGCCGAACTGCGCCGCATGGGCATCAAAACGGTGATGGTCACCGGCGATAACCCGCTGACCGCCGCGGCGATTGCCGCCGAAGCCGGCGTCGACGACTTCCTGTCGGAAGCGACGCCGGAAGCCAAGCTGGCGCTGATCCGCCAGTATCAGGCGGAGGGGCGGCTGGTGGCGATGACCGGTGACGGCACCAACGACGCCCCGGCGCTGGCGCAGGCCGACGTGGCGGTGGCGATGAACTCCGGCACCCAGGCGGCGAAAGAGGCGGGCAACATGGTTGACCTCGACTCCAACCCGACCAAGCTGCTGGAGGTGGTGCATATCGGCAAGCAGATGCTGATGACCCGCGGCTCGCTGACCACCTTCAGCATCGCCAACGACGTGGCGAAGTACTTCGCCATTATCCCGGCGGCGTTTGCGGTCACTTATCCGCAGCTGAACAGCCTGAACGTGATGCGGCTGCACTCGCCGGACTCGGCGATCCTGTCGGCGGTGATCTTCAACGCGCTGGTGATCGTGTTTCTGATCCCGCTGGCGCTGAAGGGGGTGAGCTATCGTCCGCTGAGCGCCGCCGCGCTGCTGCGCCGCAACCTCTGGCTGTACGGCGTCGGTGGGCTGCTGGTGCCGTTTATCGGCATCAAATTGATTGACCTGCTGCTGACCGTCAGCGGCCTGGTGTAAGAGGAACCCTTATGAGTCAGTTACGTCCTGCCCTGATTTTACTGCTGCTGCTGACGCTGGTCACCGGCGTGTTCTATCCTCTGTTAACCACCGCGCTGGCGCAGTGGCTGCTGCCGCTGCCGGCCAACGGCTCGCTGATTGAGGTGGCCGGAGAGACGCGCGGCTCGGCGCCGATCGGCCAGAACTTTGTCCGCGCCGACTATTTCCACGGCCGCCCGTCGGCGGCAGGTGACGCACCGTACAATGCGCTGGCCTCCTCCGGCAGCAACCTGGCGGCCAGCAACCCGGCGCTGGACCAGGCCATCGTCGGGCGGGTACAGGCGCTGCGGGCGCAGAACCCGCAGGCGGAAGGCGCGATCCCGGTGGATCTGCTGACCGCCTCCGGCAGCGGGCTGGATCCGCAGATCTCCCCGGCGGCGGCGCACTGGCAGGCTCCACGGGTGGCGGCTGCCCGCCAGCTGCCGCTGGAGCAGGTGCAGCAGCTGATTGATGCACATACCGTGACGCCGCGCCCGGCCTTTATCGGCGACCCGGTGGTCAACGTGCTTGAGTTAAATCTGGCGCTGGATAAGCTGACGCACTGACGCACTGACGCACTGACGCACTGACGCGCTGACGAGCAGGCTCAACCAGGCTAACCGTGCAGGAAGGGGTGAGCAGGCGGATCATGGTCGGCTCAGTGGCGCGCTCTGCGCAATCCAGCCGGTGCGGAACGGTATGTTCAGTGCGCTGCCAGCATAGGAAGATCACCCTTTGACAGGGGCTAACAGGATGACGATGAACGATGACATTCAGCGCCCCGATCCGGACGCGCTGCTGCGCCAGACGGCGGAGAGCCGGCGCGGCAAGCTGAAAATTTACTTCGGTGCCTGCGCCGGAGTGGGGAAAACCTGGGCGATGCTGCAGGAGGCACGGCGGCTGCGGGCGCAGGGGCTGGAGGTGCTGGTCGGCGTGGTGGAAACCCACGACCGCCCGGAGACCGCCGCGCTGCTGGCCGGGCTGACCCTGCTGCCGCGCCGCGCGACCGCACATCAGCGGCACGCGGAGTTCGATCTGGACGCGGCGCTGGCGCGCCATCCGGCGGTGATCCTGATCGATGAACTGGCGCACAGCAACGCCCCCGGCTCGCGCCATCCTAAACGCTGGCAGGATATCGACGAGCTGCTCGACGCCGGCATTGACGTGATGACCACCGTCAACGTGCAGCACCTGGAGAGCCTGAATGACGTGGTCGGCGGCGTCACCGGCATCCGCGTGCGCGAAACGGTGCCGGACCCGTTTTTTGACGCCGCCGATGAGATCGTGCTGGTGGATCTGCCGCCGGACGACCTGCGCCAGCGGCTGAA
>NZ_JRZZ01000004.1:245086-257499 GCF_002865965.1 Erwinia sp. B116 | reverse complement strand
GGCGGCCTCGCGCAGCTGATTATGGGTAACGCGGTGCCGGGGCTGGTGCTGGGCATTCTGATCGGCAAAGGCGTGGAAGAGAGCGGCTGGACGCGGGTCACCAAAGTGATGATGGTGGCAATCGTGCTGCTGTTCGTGCTCAGCGGCTTCTTCCGCGGATTTGACATGAAGCTGCTGGAGTCCTTCCGCCTCGGCGTGCCCGGCTGGCTGGATATGATCCACAACACCCTGAGCGGTAAGTAAGAGGAGCAGGTATGGAAGAGTCAAAAAGCGGTTTCTGGTACGCCGACTGGTCGTTCCCGATCTTTGTCGGCCTGCTCTCATCCGGGGTGTTTGCCGGTACGCACATGTACTACGTCTACGGGCTTGGCGCGTTTAACGAAGTGGCATTTGTCTCGATGCTGCGTGCGGGGATGGAGACCGGCGTCTACGGCGCGGTGGCCGCCTTTGGAGCCAGCTTCCTGTTTGCGCGCATTATCGAAGGTTCGCTGGTCGGCATTCTGGATATCGGCGGCGCGATCCAGACCGGGGTCGGCCTTGGCGTACCGGCGCTGCTGCTGGGTGCCGGGATCGTCTTCCCGGTCGCCAACTTTGCCGCATCGCTGGCCACCGGCCTGGCGGTCGGGCTGGCGATCGGTTACCTGATTATCCTCGCGCGTAAGTTCACCATCAGCAACAGCGACTCCACCTACGGCGCCGACGTGATGATGGGGGCGGGTAACGCTTCCGGGCGTTTCCTCGGCCCGCTGATTATCCTGTCGGCGATGAGCGCCTCGATCCCGATCGGCCTCGGATCGCTGGCCGGATCGCTGCTGTTCTATCTGTGGAACAAACCGATTACCGGTGGGGCGATCCTCGGCGCGATGGCGCTGGGCGCGCTGTTCCCGATCTCGCTGTAACGCTGTCGTGCGGCGGCTCCGGCCGCCGCGCAGAGGAGAACACCATGTTTGATTTGATTATCCGCCGCGCCCGGCTCAGCGACGGCAGCCTGAGCGATATCGCCGTGCGTGAGGACAAAATTGCCGCCGTGGGCAGCGTGGCGGGCGACGCGCGGCGCGAGTGGGACCTGGCCGGGCGGGTGTGGCTGAGCGCCGGCTGGATCGACAGCCACGTGCACTGTTACCCGAAATCGCCGATCTACCACGACGAGGCGGATCGCATCGGCGTTGCCACCGGGGTGACCACGGTGATCGACGCCGGCAGCACCGGCGCTGACCAGGTCGATGACTTTTATCAGCTGACCCGCGGCTGCGACACCCGGGTGCTGGCGCTGCTGAATATCGCCCGCAGCGGCATTGAGACCCAGAACGAACTGGCCGATATGTCGCGTATCGACGGTGCGGCGGTGCAGGCCGCGCTGCGGCGGCTGCCGCAGTTTATCGTCGGCCTGAAGGCGCGCATCAGCAGCAGCGTGGTGGAGAGTAACGGCATCAGGCCGCTGGAGCGTGCCAAAACGCTCCAGCAGGAGAACGGCGGGCTGCCGCTGATGGTGCATATCGGCAACGCGCCGCCGGATCTGGATCAGATTGCCGGTCTGCTCGGGCGCGGCGACATCATCACCCACTGCTACAACGGCAAACCCAACCGCATTCTGACGCCGGCGGGCGAGCTGCGCGCCTCGGTACAACAGGCGCTGGCGCGCGGCGTGCGGCTGGACGTGGGCCACGGCAGTGCCAGCTTCAGCTTTGCGGTGGCGCAGGCGGCGATCGCCCGCGGCATCCTGCCGCACACCATCAGCTCCGATATTTACTGCCGCAACCGTCTGCACGGGCCGGTGCGTAGCCTGGCACACGTGATGTCGAAATTTCTCAACATCGGCATGACGCTGCCGCAGGTGATCGACTGCGTCACCGCCCATGCCGCTGACGGGCTGAGGCTGCAGGGCCGCGGCCGGCTGCAGCCGGGCATGGACGCCGATCTGACCCTTTTCGATCTGCGTTCTGAACCCTGCCTGTTTACCGACGCCGACGGCGAGATGCTGAACGGCGAGCGGCAGCTGGTGCCGCTCGCCGCCGTGGTCGGCGGGCAGATCTTTTTCACCGAACAAGGGGAGCACAGCCATGACTTCTGTTTATGAACAATACGGCTTAAAGCCGGTGATTAACGCCTCCGGACGCATGACGATCCTCGGGGTATCTACCCCGGGCGCGGCGGTGGTGGAGGCGGTTAATGACGGCCTCAGCCACTACTTTGAGATGAAAGACCTGGTGGACAAAACCGGCGCGTACATTGCCGGGCTGCTCGGTTGTGAAGATGCGCTGGTGGTCTCCTGCGCCTCGGCCGGCATTGCCCAGTCGGTGGCGGCGGTCATCGCCCGCGACGACGACTGGCTGCTCGACAACCTGCACAGCGCGCCGCTCAGCGTGCCGCATGAGATCGTGCTGCCGAAAGGCCACAACGTCAATTTCGGTGCCCCGGTGGGCACCATGGTGGCGCTGGGCGGCGGACGGCTGGTGGAAGCGGGCTACGCCAACGAATGCTCCCCTGCGCAGCTGGCCGCCGCGGTGACCGCCAGCACGGCGGCGATCCTCTATATCAAGTCGCACCACTGCGTGCAGAAAAGCCATCTCAGCGTGGCGCAGGCGGCAACGGTGGCGCGCGAGCACGGCGTGCCGCTGATCGTCGATGCCGCCGCCGAAGAGGATCTGCAGGCGTACTACGCCGCAGGGGCCGATCTGGTGATCTACAGCGGGGCCAAAGCGATCGAGGGGCCGACCAGCGGGCTGGTGGTCGGACGGCAGCAGCCTGTTGCCTGGGTGAAACGTCAGTCGCAGGGCATTGGCCGGGCGATGAAGGTCGGTAAAGAGGGCATTCTCGGCCTGACCCGGGCGGTGGAAGAGTACCTGCAGCAGGAGAAGGCCAGTGGCGCAGCAATGGTGGAAAAAATGACGCCGTTTATTGCGCAGCTTAACGATTTGCACGGCGTGCAGGCGCGGGTGGTGTGGGACAGCGCCGGGCGTGATATCGCCCGCACCGAAATTCATCTGGATGAGGCGGCCATCGGCCGCAGCACCGCGTCATTGGTCCAGGCGCTAAAACAGGGCCGCCCGGCGATCTACTTCCGTGGCTACAAGGCCAACGAAGGCATCGTCGAAGTGGACGTGCGCAGCGTCAGCAGCGAACAGCTGCAAACGCTGTATCTTGCTATCGCTTCACTGTTAAACGGAGAAACCCAGGGATGAAACTGAGCCCCAATTTTTACCGTAATCGCGTCTGCCTGAACGTGCTGGCCGCCTCGCACCAGAACGCCCGCGAGGTATGGGAAGCGGCGGAGGGCTACGTGCTGGTCGGCGTACTGTCAAAAAACTACCCCAGCGTACACGCCGCGGTGTCGGACATGCGCGAGTACGCGCGGCTGACCGATAACGCGCTGTCGGTCGGGCTGGGCGCGGGCGATCCTAAGCAGTCGGCGATGGTCAGTGAAATTGCTGCCCTGGTGCAGCCGCAGCACGTCAACCAGGTGTTCACCGGCGTCGGCACCAGCCGGGCGCTGCTCGGCCAGCAGCAGACGCTGGTCAACGGGCTAATCTCCCCCAGCGGGCGGCCGGGCTGGGTCAACGTGGCCACCGGGCCGCTCAGCGCGCAGGCCGAACCGGCGTTGGTGCCGGTGGCCAGCGCCATCGCCATGCTGCGCGATATGGGCGGCAGCTCGGTGAAGTACTATCCGATGGGCGGCACGGCACGGCTGGATGAGTTCAGTGAAGTGGCGCGCGCCTGTGCGCAGCAGGATTTCTGGCTGGAGCCGACCGGCGGCATCGATCTGGCCAACTACGCCACCATTATGCAGATCGCGCTGGATGCCGGCGTCAGTAAAATCGTCCCGCATATCTACAGCTCGATCATTGACCAGGAAACCGGCCTGACCCGGCCGCAGGACGTGGCTGAACTGCTGAGGGTGACGCAGCAGCTGCTGAAGTAAGCCGCCCGTCAGGTGCCTGCCGGGAGAGAGGCTGTTGTTTCCTCTGGCATCTGACAATGACTAGCGGTGGATGATTGCCGGCAATGGCTGCTGGGGGTAACGACGATGACTGGCGGCGGTATCCGGCAATGGCCGTTGGTGGTATCTGATGATGACTGACGGCGGTATCCGGCGATGGCCGTCGGTGGTATCTGACGATGACTGACGGCGGTATCCGGCAATGGCCGTTAGTGGTATCTGATGATGACTGACGGCGGTATCCGACTATCGCGGTCGGCGATACCTGGCGGTGCGCGGAGCGTGGCAGATCGCGTTTTAAGGATTTGCCACTATTTTCTCGGCGCGAATAAAGTTAGGCTGCCTTTCTCCTTCGTCTTCAACCCGCGTGGCACACTGGAAAAAGCACATCGTGAGATTCCCTAATCAACGTCTGGCCCGGCTGTTTGCCCTGCTGCAAAACGAGCCGCTGCCGCAGGATGAGCTGGCGCGGCGGCTGGCCGTCTCCACCCGCACCGTGCGCACCGATATCGCCGCGCTGAACCAGCTGATGGCCGATCACGGTGCCAGCCTGCAGCTCAATCGCGGCAGCGGCTATCAGCTGCAGATCGACGATGAGCGCCGTTTCCATGCGATGCTGCAAACCGCCGCGCCCGCTGCCGGCACGCCGCGCACCTCGGCCGACCGCGTGCTGCAGCTGTTGCTGCGTTTTCTCACCTCCGCCTTTGCGCTGAAGCTGGAAGATCTGGCCTGTGAGTGGTTCGTCAGCCGCAATACGCTGCAGGGGGATATGGCGGAGGTGCGCGAGTGGCTGGGCCGCTATGAGCTGACGATTGAGAGCCGGCCGCGTTTCGGCATGAAGCTGTTCGGCCCTGAGCGGGCGATCCGCAGCGGCCTGACCGATCTGCTCTATCAGCACAGCAGCGCCGGGCCCTTACCGCCGACGCTGAGCGCGGCGCTCGACGACCAACGGCTGGCAGCCGTGCAGCCGCTGCTGCACCAGGCGTTGCTGCACTCCGGACTTAGGGTCAGCGATGACGGTGAGCGCTACCTGCGGCTCTACTGTGCGCTGGCGGTACAGCGGCTGGCGGCGGGTTGCCCGTTAAACGAGGCGATTGCCACCGAGGTGGATGATGACGTGCAGCAGGCGGCACGTCAGCTTGCCGCGCTGCTGCAGCCGCTGGCGGGCAGGGTGCTGCCCGCCGCCGAAGAGGCCTGGCTGCGGGTGCAGCTGGCGGCGCGACGCATCGGCGAGCTTGCCGCCGGGACGATCGGTGCCGATGACGATGAGCTGCTGGTCGACTATCTGCTGCGCTACATCAACGAGCGCTATAACTTTGCCCTGCAGCACGACCGGCAGCTGCGCGCCGATCTGCTGACCCACGTTAAAACCCTGATCACCCGCCTGCGTTATCAGATCGCCATTCCGAATCCGCTGCTCGACAACATCAAGCAGCACTACCCGCTGGCGTACGACATTACGCTGTCGGCGGTGACCAGCTGGAGTAAACATACCCCTTACCGCGTCAGCGAGAATGAGGTCGGTTTTCTGGTGCTGCATATTGGCGTCGGGCTTGAGCGCCACTATCAGGTCGGCTATCAGCGTCAGCCGCAGGTGATGCTGGTCTGCGACAGCGGCAACTCCACCCTGCGCATGCTGCAGGCGATGCTGCTGCGGCACTATCCGCAGCTGGTGGTACAGGAGATGATCACCTGGCGCGATTATGAACAGCTGACGACGGTGGAGGCGGATTTTGTGGTCTCTACCGTGCGGCTGGAGGAGAAAGAGAAGCCGGTGGTGGTGGTCGATCCGTTCCCCAGCGACTATCAGCTGGAGCAGCTGGGCAAGCTGGCGCTGCTGGATCGCACCCGCCCCTGGATGCTGGAGAAATACTTCTCAGAACGGCACTTCCTGCGGCTGGAGCAGCCCGTTGCGCGCAGCGAGCTGTTTCGCCAGCTGTGCGATCGGCTGCAGCAGGATGGGGTGGTGGATACGGCCTTTTACCCCTCAGTGGAGGAGCGCGAAGCCATCGTCAGCACGCTGCTCGGTGAGGGCATCGCGCTGCCGCACGCGCTGGGGCTGCAGGCGCAGCGTAGCTGCGTCTATACCGTGCTGGCCCCGCAGGGGATCGCCTGGGGTGACGAGACGGCCTATGTGATCTTCCTGCTGGCGATCAGCAAGGAGGACTATGAGCAGGCGATGGCGATCTACGAGCTGTTTGTCACCTTTGTCCGCGAACGCGCCACGCTGCGGCTGCGCGACTGTGCCGACTTTGCCAGCTTTAAGACGGTAGCGATGGAGTGCTTAAGCCGGCTGTAAGCCCGGCAGATCGGCTTACGGGGCCAGCCGCTGCCGGCCCCGGGAGGATTATTTCAGAATGGTGAAGGCGGTGGTGACGTGCTTCACGCCGCTGACGCGGCTGGCGATATCGGCCGCGGCTTTGGCTTCTTCACTGGTCACCAGGCCCAGCAGGAACACCTCACCGTTCTCGGTGGTCACCTTCACGTTAGAAGATTTCACCTGGTCGCTGCCCAGCAGCTGCGAACGCACCTTGGTGGTGATCCAGGTATCGGACGAGGCGGTGCCGAAGCTGGCCTTATTGCCGGTACGGATCTCGTTATAGACCTCGGTCGCGCCATCGACGCCAACGGCGATCTGTTTGGCACGGCTGGACAGCTCGGCGTTCGGCGACTGGCCGGTCAGCAGCACTTTGCCCTGATAGGCGGTGGCGACGATGCGGGCGTTCTGTTTGATCTGCTCATCTTTCGACAAGGCGTTGGTCACGCGCAGCTCCAGCGTGCCGTCATCAACCTGGGTGCCAACGGAGCGCGGGTCGGTCGCGCTTTTGGTGGCGACGGCCGCGCTGCCAACCACGGCCGCCACGCAGCCCTGCAACAGTAGCGCGGTCAGAATCACGGCACCGGCAGATAATATTTTCATTTGATCTCCTTAAACATCCTGGTGGGGGAACAAGGTGTTGTCGATTAAATCGCACAGGCAGTTCACGGTTAACATATGCATCTCCTGAATCCTGGCACTGCGGTGCGAAGGAATGCGGATCTCCACGTCCTGTGGCCCGAGCAGGCCCGCCAGCTCGCCGCCATCGTGGCCGGTCAGGGCAATAATGGTCATATCACGGGTGACCGCGGCTTCCACGGCTTTCACAATATCGCGACTGTTGCCGCGGGTTGAGATCGCCAGCAGGATATCGCCGGCGTGGCCGAAGGCGCGCACCTGCTTGGCATAGACCTCATCATGCAGGCGATCGTTCCCTATCGCCGTTAACAACACGTTATCGGCGCTCAGCGCGATCGCCGGCAGGCTCGGGCGCTCGCTTTCAAAACGGTTAATCAGGCTGGCAGCAAAATGCTGGGCATTGGCGCTGGAGGTTCCGTTGCCACAGCTCAGGATTTTGTTGCCATTCAGCAGCGACTGCACCAGGGTCATCGCCGCGCGGGAGATGGCGTCTGGCAGGGCCTCTGCGGCCGCAATCTGGGTTTGGATACTTTCGGTAAAGCAGACTTTAATTCTTTCCAGCACAGTGTTCACCTGGTTAATTGGGCCCGTGAATTCAGGCTCTTATTCCGCCGTAAAGGCATTCGCCAGCCATTCGACCTGTTCACCGGTGATGGCAACCACGTCAAAACGACAGCTGGCGCTGGTAAAACTCAGCCCGCGCCCGTGCAGCCACAGCGCCGCGGCCTTCAGCAGCTTGAGCTGCTTGCTGCGGGTGACGCTGGCCGCCGCGCCGCCGAAGCGGTCTGAGCGGCGATAGCGCACCTCGACAAAGACCCAACACTGCTTATCCCGCATGATCAGGTCAATCTCACCGCTGCGGTAGCGCACGTTGGCGGCGACGAAGCGCAGCCCTGCCTCTTCCAGCAGGCGGCGCGCCTGACGTTCCCGCGCCGCGCCCTGCTGCTGCCGGGTCAGGACACCGGCACCACCTGCCCCTGACGATACTGGTTCCATATTAACTTCCTGTTAATCACGCAATCCTGGCTGGCGCTCAGCGTACCGGTGTTGCCTTTGAGCTGGAAGCCCGGCAACTGGCGCATTTCGCTGAAGTGGTTGGCCAGCGTCCAGGCATCAATGCCCATCGCGTACAGCCGCACCAGCGAGTAATCGTTGTTAAAGTTCCTTGCCGCCTGCTGCATCAGCGCCGGGTTAGCGCCGGACAACAGCGGAATATCGCTGTACTGCAGGCCATCCATCTCCAGACGATAGTCCGGGCCGGCACCGGCCTGATTGCTGCGCGAGCTGGCGTACAGACCCACATTATCACGACTGCTGACGCGCATGGCGATCATCGGTTTAATCAGCGCCAGTTCGTCCGGGGTGGCGATGATATAGACCGAGTCGACGCTGCTGCTGCTATTGCTGCCGCCGTCGGTAACCGGGCCTGGCTGGGTCAGCCCCTGCGGTGCCGGCAGGGTCAGGCCGGCGACGCTGACCGCCTGGGTCGGTTCAGGCTGAACGTCAATCGGGGTGCCGCTCAGGCGGATACCCGCGCCGCTGTTGATCCCCTGTTTCAGCTCGGCGCTCGAGCCAAACTGCTGCTGCAGGACGGTGGCGCCGCCCAGCTTCTGCCATTCGCGGCTGAAGGCCACCTTAACCCGATCGCCGAGACCGCTGCGCGGTACCAGCAGCAGCGGGGCGCGTTTGCCCTGGTCCCACATATGATGGGCGGCATCGCGCGCTTCGTCTTCAGGAGAAAGCGCAAAATAGCAAAGATTCGGACGGTTCTGGATGGTGCCCGGCTCGTTCAGCGCCAGCACGTTCAGCGGCGTCTGGCTGTTTGCCAGATCTTCCACCTGGTTTTTCAGCAGCGGGCCGACCACCAGCGTGGCGCCGTCGGTCTGCGCCTGGCTCAGCAGCGGGGCCACCGGCTGGCTGCCGGTGTCATAAACCTGTAGCTGGGTGCTGGAGGAAGGCGCGGCCACGCTGCTGCCTGCCTGTGGATTAGCGGGCGCGTTGCCGCTATTGCCTGCGGTCTGAAGCGCACCGCCCGCTGCGGCAGTCGTGTCACCGTTAGCGGATTGCGCGCTGCCGTCCACCGGTGCGGCGGACGGGCTGACCACCGCACCGGCATCAGCGGCAGCGGGTTGGGCATCTGCTGCCTGCACCGGGGCCTGCGCCTGCGGCGCGGTGCTCTGCGCCAGCAGGCCGTTTTTCGCGTCGTTAAAACCCTTCTGAATGGCGCTGGCAAACACCTGCGCCTGGCCGCTCAGCGGCAGCAGCAGGGCGATTTTGCCGGTGGAGGCCGGCTGATAATTCTGCACCTGGCTCAATGCGGAAGGCAGCATTTTTGCCGCCGGGTTGTAAGGGTAACGGGTCTGCCAGTCGCTGATGCCGGCTTTCAGCATATCCGGATCGCTGCTGTTGGCGCGGTAAACGCCCAGCAGATCCAGCCAGCCCTGCAGCACGTTCTCATTGGCGTTGATGGTCAGAGTATTCATCTGTTGCTGGCTCAGCTGCGTCAGCGCCTGCCAGGTGGCATCAATATTTTTCTGCTTGTCCGCCGGACTGCCAAGCAGCGGCTCCTGGGCGATATAGGCCCGCAGCAGATCCAGCGACGGCTGCCCCTGGCCTGCGGCGATCTGCAGCTGGTAATAGCGCGCCAGCTGATCTTTCGACAGCGCCGACGGATCGATCTGCTTCAGCTGTGCGGCGGCGGCCTGGCTGTTTTGCTGTGCGGTGCTCAGCTGAGCGCGCAGCAGCAGCACTTCCTGGCTCTGGGTGCTGCTTAGCTGCTGCGGCAGCTGTGACAGCTGATCGTTAGCGACGGGCAGCTTGCCTTCGTTCAGCAATGCTCTGATTGCGAGTAATTGCCAGTTAACCTTGTTATCATCTGCACTTTGCTGCATCTGCTGCAGGTAATAGTCTGAGGTGCCGGTGGCCGCGCCCTGGACATCCGCCGGGGGCGTTTGCGGGGTGTTACCGGTACAACCGGCAAAAATCAGTGCTGCCAGCAGCAGCGGGGCAATGCGCCCGGCTTTGCTGTGAATTACTTTCGAAGGAAGCATACTGTATCCAGTGATGTTTTTTTTCAAGATGCTCAATATTAAATCGGCAATTCGGATCAAACAATGAAACAACACGATCGGGCAGAGATTTCTGCCAGCACGCTCTATATCGTTCCCACACCGATTGGTAACCTGGGCGATATCACCCAGCGGGCCCTGGCGGTGCTGGCAGGCGTCGACCTGATCGCAGCGGAAGATACACGTCATACCGGGCTGTTGCTACAACATTTCGCCATCAATGCGCGGCTGTTCGCACTGCACGATCATAATGAACAGCAGAAGGCGGAGACGCTGCTGGCGAAGCTGCAGGACGGTCAAAGCATAGCGCTGGTTTCCGATGCCGGCACGCCGCTGATCAACGATCCGGGCTATCACCTGGTGCGCCTGTGCCGTGAAGCCGGCATCCGAGTGGTGCCGCTGCCGGGTGCCTGTGCGGCGATTACCGCGCTCAGCGCGTCCGGGCTGCCCTCGGATCGCTTCTGCTATGAAGGCTTCCTGCCAGCCAAAAGCAAAGGCCGTTGTGATGCGCTGCGCGCCGTGCTGGAAGAGCCACGCACGCTGATTTTTTATGAGTCGACCCACCGCCTGCTCGACAGCCTGCAGGATATGGTCCAGGTGCTGGGCGCTGAACGCTACGTGGTGCTGGCGCGGGAAATTACCAAAACCTGGGAGTCGATTCATGGTGCGCCGGTGGGCGAGCTGCTGGCGTGGGTGCAGGAGGATGAGAACCGCCGCAAGGGCGAGATGGTGCTGATCGTCGAAGGCTTCCACGCCGAAGAGGAGGCGCTGCCGCAGGAGGCGCTGCGCACGCTGGCGCTGCTGCAGACCGAGCTGCCGCTGAAAAAAGCGGCAGCGCTGACCGCCGAAATCCACGGCGTGAAGAAAAATGCCCTGTATAAGTACGCGCTTGACCAGCAGGGTGAGTGACAAGCCACAGAAAACCCTATACACTGCGCGCCGAAGCTGACCAGACAGTCGCCGCTTTGTTGCCGTCCCCTTCGGGGAGACAGACAAAGGGGAGGAAAGTCCGGGCTCCATAGGGCAGGGTGCCAGGTAACGCCTGGGGGGCGCAAGCCCACGACCAGTGCAACAGAGAGCAAACCGCCGATGGCCCGTGTAAACGGGATCAGGTAAGGGTGAAAGGGTGCGGTAAGAGCGCACCGCGCGGCTGGTAACAGTTCGCGGCACGGTAAACTCCACCCGGAGCAAGGCCAAATAGGGGTTCACAAGGTACGGCCCGTACTGAACCCGGGTAGGCTGCTTGAGCCAGTGAGCGATTGCTGGCCTAGATGAATGACTGTCCACGACAGAACCCGGCTTACCGGTCAGCTTCAACTCATTCAGTATAAAAACCCGCTTCGGCGGGTTTTTTGCTTTTCCGCCGGATGAATGACTGTCCACGACACTCTTCATGAAAGAAGGTGGTCAGTCGTTATTGACTGCATTTTCAGAGAAAACCTATCTTCAGCAGAGGATTTCCTTCGCGAGATACTGCACAGATTATTAATGTAACCGCCACTTTTCATTAATGTCTTGCGATGCCTCTTCAGGTTATGAAGTCTGCCGGCAGAACAGGCTTGCCCCCCTCAACTTACGCATTAGTATTGCTCTGAAAGCCCCCTTCATCAGAGAGAACGGCGGATATGGATATCAGAAATATTGCCAGGCAAACCCTCAACGTAGCCAATTCGGTATTCATCCGGCTTGGCTACGCCATTCACGTGCGCCGGTTTACCATTGAGGATATGGCCTGGTGTATCCACTTGAGTCGTAGTCAACCTGAGGAACGTCAGTTGCCCTGGGATACCAGCGGGGCGGCGTTAACTGACGCGAATGCGTTTAATTTTAGCTTCTCATTAGTCGATGCAGAGAACAAACCTGCTGCTGCTTGTTTTACTCGATTTTGCCCGCCTGATGGGCCGCCTCCAGCCATGTTGAATATAGATATGGTGCAAAATTTTCACCTGCGGGATTCAGTTCTGGATGGAAATACGTTTAGCTTTGTTCTGCTGGTTGCCACTTTGTTTATGGCGGAGACCGATTGCAGCGGCCTGCGTTTGATCTCGCCGATTAACGAGCAGGTGGCGAGTTACTACATCGATCAACACGGATTCAAAGATATTTCAGGGAATAAGCTCATTCTGTATCGCGAAGCGGATGCGCTTTTTCGCTGGTTGCAGCAGGGCACAGATAAGCATTGTGACTGACTGAAAAACGAGCAATAATCTGAGCGTAATCATAACAGGAGGTTATATGGCATCGCAGATTCGTACAGAGGAAACAATGTCTGCTAAACCTTACAGGGTGCATGCTCGCATGCTCAGGCTCAACGGCGAGCTGACAGAAAGAGTCTTCACTTCTGATGAGATTGATCGGCTCACCCCGCCAGGGAAACCGATCACGGCTTCTCGTGAGGAGGTTCTTGCTGTAATTTTTCAGGCTGCAAAAAATCTTACCCATTCCTGAGGCG
>NZ_JRZZ01000004.1:242316-245029 GCF_002865965.1 Erwinia sp. B116 | reverse complement strand
TGGCCGCTGGCCTGCAGCGAGCCGTGAATCGACTGCAGATAGGCGCGCTGGCCGTGCAGCGGCAGGGTGTGGCTCTCGCCGGGCTGCAGCACCAGATGGTGCACCCACACCTGCTGGCGCAACTGCAGGCTGCCGTGGCTGCCGTCCGGTGAAGCCAGTAACGTATAGCGCTGCCGGTCGGAAACGGCGATGCGCTGCAGTGCGCCACTCTCTTTTTCCGGGCAGGCGTCCAGCCACAGCTGCAGCCGCGTCAGGCTGCGGTCTTTACTGATATTATGTTCGCTGTAGCTGACCCCCGCCTGGGTGGCCAGTAACAACGCTTCGCCCGCCTGCGCCTGCTGCGTGTTGCCTTCGCTGTCGCGGTATTCCGCTTCGCCCTGCAGGATCAGGTTAAGCACATCAACGCGCGGGTAGCTGCGCGGTTGGAAGGAAGCCCCTGGTGCCAGCACTTCCTGGTTCAGCACGCGCAATGACGCGTAGCCCAGTAATTTTGGATCGAAATAGTGGCCAAAGGAGAAGGTGTAACGCGCCTGCAGCCAGCCAAAATCGGCTTTACCACACTGTTTTTCTGTCCGGCTGGTGATCATCGTCTCTCCTCCTCGTGCTCGTTTATTACCCGAATTCGCCCGGGGGTTATAGCTTGTAATGGTAAGTTTCTGGACGACGGATTGTAAGCC
Source organism: Erwinia sp. B116 (assembly GCF_002865965.1). Lineage (NCBI taxonomy): Bacteria > Pseudomonadati > Pseudomonadota > Gammaproteobacteria > Enterobacterales > Erwiniaceae > Erwinia > Erwinia sp. B116. The sequence goes on along the minus strand of NZ_JRZZ01000004.1, from coordinate 244,352 downwards.
AGTTAATCTGCTGCCCATATTCAAAATTCCTGACAGAGAATCGTTATGGCTAAAGATCGTGCTCTGACGCTGGAAGCGTTGCGGGTAATGGATGCTATCGACAGGCGCGGCAGCTTTGCTTCGGCGGCGGATGAGCTGGGCCGGGTACCCTCCGCGCTCAGCTACACCATGCAGAAGCTGGAAGAGGAGCTGGACGTGGTGCTGTTTGACCGCTCCGGCCACCGCACTAAATTTACCAACGTCGGGCGCATGCTGCTGGAGCGCGGACGGGTGCTGCTGGAAGCCGCCGATAAGCTGACCACCGATGCCGAAGCGCTGGCGCGCGGCTGGGAAACTCACCTGACCATCGCCACCGAGTCGCTGGTGGCGACCGATCTGCTGTTCCCGCTGGTAGAGCGGCTGGCGGAAAAAGCCAACACCCAGCTGTCGCTGATGACCGAAGTGCTGGCCGGCGCGTGGGAACGGCTGGAGCAGGGACGGGCGGATATCGTCATCGCACCGGATATGCATTTTCGCGCCTCCTCGGAGATCAACACCCGCAAGCTGTACACCCTGATGAGCGTTTATGTCGCCAGCGCCGATCATCCGATCCATCTGGAGCCGGAGCCGCAGGCGGAGAGCACCCGGGTGAAATATCGCGGTATTGCGGTGGCCGATACCGCCCGCGAACGTCCGGTGCTGACGGTGACCCTGCTGGATAAGCAGCAGCGACTGACGGTGAGCACCGTAGAAGACAAGCGCCGCGCGCTGCTGGCCGGGCTTGGCGTCGGCACCATGCCGTACAGCATGGTCGAGCAGGATATTGCCGAGGGGCGTCTGCGGGTGGTCAGTGCGGAATATACCCGTGAGGTGGATATCATTATGGCCTGGCGACGTGACAGCATGGGGGAAGCCAAAGCCTGGTGCCTGCGCGAGATCCCGAAGCTGCTGGCGAAGCGCTCAGGCTAACCGGCCGGCACCCGCTGGTTTTCAGTGCTCAGCACTCTGCTGGGCGTGTTCGATGTTGTTGAAGTGAGAGAAGGTCTGGTAATAGTAGTGGCCGACAAAGCCAATCCAGACCAGCATAATCACAGCGGCGCAAACGGACAGGGTTTTGATCATAGCAAAGCTCCGTGGCAGGTCTGCCGGTTGAGATAAGGGGTGTTTACCTCAACTAAGGTACGTAACCGTGCGGAGCAAAGCGTTGTGCCAGATCAAAAAAGCGTGCCGGGGCGCGGGCGATCGCCCCGGATGCTAATTAAGGAAAGCGCTCGTCGCGGCCGTGCGGCTCATCCCAGTCAAACGCCGGGCCCAGCGAAATCACGCCGCTCGGGTTAATGGTTTTATGGCTGCGGTAGTAGTGATGGCGGATATGCGCCAAATCCACCGTTTCGGCGATGCCCGGCAGCTGGTAGATCTCGCGCAGGAAACCGTTCAGGTTCAGGTAGTCACTGATACGGTGGCGATCGCATTTGAAATGGGTTACGTACACCGGGTCAAAACGCACCAGCGTGGTCCACAGCCGCAGGTCCGCTTCCGTCAGGCGATCGCCGGTCAGATAACGGGTTTGTCCGAGGATCTGCTCCAGACGTTCCAGCGAGGCAAACAGCGCGGTGACCGCCTCATCGTAGGCCGGCTGGCTGGTGGCAAATCCGGATTTATAGACGCCGTTGTTGACCGTGTCGTAGATCCAGCCGTTCAGCTCATCAATCTGCGCCTGCAGATCGTCCGGGTAGTAATCGCCGGCCCGCGCGCCCACGCCGTCAAAAGCGCTGTTCAGCATGCGGATAATATCGGCGGACTCGTTGCTGACGATGGTGTGCTGCTGCTTATCCCACAGCACCGGCACGGTGACGCGGCCGGTATAGGTCGGCTCGGCGTGCAGATAGAGCTGATAGAGATATTCATTCTGATACAGGCTGTCGCCAGTAGCGGCCGGGAAATCTTCATCAAAGGTCCAGCCGTTCTCCAGCATCAGCGGATGCACCACGGAAACGGAGATCGTCTCTTCCAGCCCTTTCAGCTGGCGCATAATCAACGTGCGGTGCGCCCACGGA